>NZ_MIIV01000503.1:0-22912 GCF_001743015.1 Shigella sp. FC1567 | reverse complement strand
GCTGGCCGCTGTATGAATCACGCCTGAAGGGAAAGCTGCACGTTATCAGCAAGCGTTACACTCAGCGCATTGAGCGACATAATCTGAATCTGAGACAACATCTGGCAAGGCTGGGACGGAAGTCACTGTCGTTCTCAAAATCGGTGGAGCTGCATGACAAGGTCATCGGGCATTATCTGAACATAAAACACTATCAGTAAGTTGGAGTCATTACCCATTTTCGCCATCATCTGGAGCTGTGGCTGAACCCTCAACAATCACCGTTTCTTCAGTGGCTGGTGCAGCAAAAGCGGCAGAAGGTAATAGTGCCAGTGCTATGCAACCGGCAAGTAGTGACGGTTTGGTGATGGCTTGATATTGATTATCCCTGTTAAATTGTGTTGAAAGCATTTGAAATCTCATGGTTTATGTTGTCGTCAGGCTCATGCCGGAGGAGGGTGATGAGCGATTATATTTAGTGTGCGAATAATTTTGTTTGTAAATGCAAATGAGAAATATACGCATTCATATTTGTCGTGTAAACCAAACAGAGAATGTCTTTTCAGCGCATTCGCAGGCAGAAATGGGAATAATGGCGATATATACGGCAGCAAAACGATTTTTTGCTTAAGAAATCGTGAGTTAAGGTTGAAAGAGCAGGTTTAACTCGACCATACTCTATACTCGCAGTGTGGCGCGGCGTAGCATGGCGCAACGCATGGCTATTTGAAAAAGGAAAATGTCGTGGCAGAAGAAACTATATTCAGCAAAATTATTCGTCGTGAGATCCCCTCCGATATCGTCTACCAGGATGATCTGGTAACGGCGTTTCGCGATATTTCGCCGCAAGCGCCAACGCATATTCTGATCATTCCGAATATCCTCATTCCGACTGTGAACGACGTCTCAGCTGAGCATGAGCAGGCGCTGGGACGCATGATCACCGTAGTGGCAAAAATTGCTGAGCAAGAAGGTATTGCCGAAGATGGCTATCGTCTGATCATGAATACCAACCGCCATGGCGGACAAGAGGTTTACCACATCCATATGCACTTGTTGGGTGGCCGTCCGCTGGGACCAATGCTGGCGCATAAAGGTCTGTAACGATGAGAAAAGGATGCTTTGGGCTGGTGTCTCTGGTGTTGTTACTGCTGGTGGGCTGTCGTTCACATCCGGAAATTCCGGTGAATGATGAGCAATCGCTGGTGATGGAGTCATCTTTATTGGCTGCGGGCATCAGTGCAGAAAAGCCCGTCCTTTCGACGTCTGATATTCAACCTTCAGCATCCTCAACGCTTTATAACGAAAGGCAAAAACCCGTTACCGTTCATTATCGTTTTTACTGGTATGACGCCAGAGGGCTGGAGATGCATCCTCTGGAAAGGCCACGCAGCGTTACCATTCCCGCACATTCGGCGGTAACGCTGTACGGCAGCGCCAATTTTCTGGGGGCGCACAAAGTCAGACTTTATCTATATTTGTAAGGGGTGAATCTTGATGACAAAAATGAGTCGCTACGCCTTGATTACCGCGCTGGCGATGTTTCTCGCCGGGTGTGTGGGGCAACGTGAACCTGCACCGGTAGAAGAAGTGAAACCAGCGCCGGAACAACCAGCCGAGCCACAACAGCCTGTCCCCACAGTGCCCTCGGTGCCGACGATCCCGCAGCAGCCAGGCCCAATTGAGCACGAAGATCGAACGGCACCGCCTGCGCCGCATATTCGCCATTATGACTGGAATGGCGCAATGCAGCCGATAGTCAGTAAGATGCTTGGGGCTGACGGGGTGACTGCGGGTAGCGTCCTGCTGGTTGATAGCGTTAACAACCGTACTAACGGTTCGCTGAATGCCGCAGAAGCGACCGAAACGCTGCGAAATGCGCTGGCTAATAACGGGAAATTTACCCTGGTTTCCGCCCAGCAACTGTCGATGGCTAAGCAACAGTTAGGTTTGTCGCCGCAGGACAGTTTAGGCACCCGTAGTAAAGCCATAGGCATTGCCCGCAATGTCGGCGCTCATTACGTGCTGTACTCCAGCGCCTCTGGCAACGTTAACGCTCCGACCCTACAAATGCAGCTGATGCTGGTGCAGACGGGCGAAATTATCTGGTCAGGTAAAGGTGCCGTTTCGCAGTAATAATCCCATCACGCGCGACGAATTGCTGTCGCGCTTTTTCCCGCAGTTTCATCCCGTCACGACGTTTAATAGTGGGCTTAGTGGCGGTAGTTTTCTCATTGAACATCAGGGCCAGCGTTTTGTTGTGCGTCAGCCGCACGATCCTGATGCGCCGCAGTCCGCGTTCTTGCGCCAGTATCGGGCTTTATCACAACTACCCGCAAGCATTGCACCGAAGCCGCATTTATATCTCCGTGACTGGATGGTAGTCGACTATCTGCCCGGCGCGGTAAAAACGTATTTGCCGGATACCAACGAACTGGCAGGCTTGCTGTATTATCTACATCAACAACCACGTTTTGGCTGGCGAATAACGCTGTTGCCGTTACTGGAACTGTACTGGCAGCAAAGCGATCCGGCGCGGCGGACTGTGGGTTGGCTGCGAATGTTAAAACGTCTGCGCAAAGCGCGGGAACCACGACCTTTACGCTTAAGTCCATTGCATATGGATGTCCACGCCGGAAATTTAGTGCATAGCGCATCAGGGTTAAAACTCATCGACTGGGAGTATGCCGGAGATGGTGATACCGCGCTGGAACTGGCGGCGGTGTGGGTGGAAAATACTGAACAGCACCGGCAATTGGTCAATGACTATGCCACTCGCGCGAAGATTTATCCGGCGCAATTATGGCGTCAGGTCAGGCGATGGTTTCCCTGGCTGCTGATGCTCAAAGCAGGGTGGTTTGAGTACCGCTGGCGACAAACCGGCGATCAACAATTTATCAGGCTGGCCGATGACACCTGGCGGCAGCTATTAATAAAACAATAAGGAGAGCAGTGTGGGTCCAGTAATGTTGGATGTCGAAGGTTATGAACTGGACGCGGAAGAGCGTGAAATACTGGCGCATCCGCTGGTGGGAGGGCTGATTCTCTTTACGCGTAACTATCATGATCCTGCCCAGTTACGTGAACTGGTGCGCCAGATCCGCGCAGCATCGCGCAATCATCTGGTGGTGGCGGTAGATCAGGAAGGTGGACGCGTGCAGCGTTTTCGCGAAGGTTTTACCCGCTTACCGGCAGCACAATCCTTTGCTGCGCTGTTGGGAATGGAAGAGGGCGGCAAACTGGCGCAAGAGGCGGGTTGGCTGATGGCCAGCGAAATGATCGCTATGGATATTGATATCAGCTTTGCGCCAGTGCTGGATGTAGGACATATCAGCGCGGCGATTGGCGAGCGTTCTTATCATGCCGACCCAGAAAAAGCCCTGGCAATCGCTAGTCGGTTTATTGATGGGATGCATGAAGCCGGAATGAAAACGACCGGGAAACACTTCCCAGGACACGGTGCAGTAACTGCAGATTCACACAAAGAGACGCCGTGCGACCCACGCCCGCAAGCGGAAATTCGTGCCAAAGATATGTCGGTTTTCAGCACGTTAATCCGCGAAAATAAACTCGACGCCATTATGCCTGCGCATGTGATCTACAGTGATGTTGATCCGCGTCCGGCGAGCGGTTCTTCTTACTGGCTGAAAACCGTTTTGCGTCAGGAACTGTGTTTTGACGGTGTAATTTTCTCTGACGATTTATCGATGGAAGGTGCCGCGATTATGGGCAGTTATGCCGAACGCGGGCAGGCATCACTGGACGCAGGTTGCGATATGATCCTGGTCTGCAATAATCGTAAAGGGGCCGTCAGCGTGTTAGATAATCTGTCACCGATCAAGGCAGAACGTGTTACACGTTTGTATCATAAAGGTTCATTTTCGCGACAGGAACTGATGGACTCGGCTCGCTGGAAGGCGAGCAGCACCCGTCTGAATCAGTTACATGAACGCTGGCAGGAAGAGAAAGCAGGTCACTAACCCTGGCTTATGTGAGGAAGCGATGATTATCTATTTACACGGTTTTGACTCTAACAGTCCGGGTAACCACGAGAAAGTCTTACAATTGCAGTTTATTGACCCGGATGTACGCTTGATAAGCTACAGTACGCGGCATCCGAAACATGATATGCAGCATCTGCTTAAAGAAGTGGACAAAATGTTGCAACTGAACGTCGACGAGCGTCCGCTGATTTGCGGCGTTGGTCTGGGCGGATACTGGGCGGAACGGATTGGTTTTCTTTGCGATATCCGCCAGGTGATCTTCAACCCTAATTTGTTCCCTTATGAGAACATGGAAGGCAAGATTGATCGCCCGGAAGAGTATGCCGATATTGCCACTAAGTGTGTGACCAACTTCCGCGAGAAGAATCGCGATCGTTGCCTGGTGATTTTGTCGCGTAATGATGAAGCGCTTAACAGCCAGCGGACATCTGAAGAGTTGCATCATTATTACGAGATTGTCTGGGACGAAGAGCAGACGCACAAATTCAAGAATATCTCCCCGCATTTGCAGCGCATTAAAGCGTTCAAAACCCTCGGGTAAATGCCCTCGTCGCATCAGGTAACCTTGCCGGTACCTGATGCGCTCCGAATTCTGTAAGTCGGATAAGGCGTTTACGCCGCATCGACAGTCGAGCATCAATGCCTGATGCGCCTCTTATCAGGCCTACCGAACGCCCTGCATACACCCCTCACTCTATATCACTCTCACAAATTCGCTCAAATAATAAACAATAAACTCTATTTTTTGATCTCACCCGGTAAAGTCGCCTATCTTTTCAGCAACAAAACTTGATTAACATCAATTTTGGTATGACCAATGCACCATTCATGTTATTCTCAATAGCGAAGAACATTTTCATTGCTGTAACCTGTTGTTAATTAAGAGCTATGTTAATAACCATTAATTAACAATTGGTTAATAAATTTAAGGGGGTCACGTTGACTACGCCATTGAAAAAGATTGTGATTGTCGGCGGCGGTGCTGGTGGGCTGGAAATGGCAACACAGCTGGGGCATAAGCTGGGACGTAAGAAAAAAGCCAAAATTACGCTGGTCGATCGTAACCACAGCCACCTGTGGAAACCGCTGCTGCACGAAGTGGCGACTGGCTCGCTTGATGAAGGCGTCGATGCGTTGAGCTATCTGGCCCATGCGCGCAATCATGGTTTCCAGTTCCAGTTGGGTTCCGTCATTGATATTGATCGTGAAGCGAAAACAATCACTATTGCAGAACTACGCGACGAGAAAGGTGAACTGCTGGTTCCGGAACGTAAAATCGCCTATGATACCCTGGTCATGGCGCTGGGTAGCACCTCTAACGATTTCAATACGCCAGGCGTCAAAGAGAACTGCATTTTCCTCGATAACCCGCACCAGGCGCGTCGCTTCCACCAGGAGATGCTGAATCTGTTCCTGAAATACTCCGCCAACCTGGGCGCGAATGGCAAAGTGAACATTGCGATTGTCGGTGGCGGCGCGACGGGTGTAGAACTCTCCGCTGAGTTGCATAACGCGGTCAAGCAACTGCACAGCTACGGTTATAAAGGTCTGACCAACGAAGCCCTGAACGTAACGCTAGTAGAAGCGGGAGAACGTATTTTGCCTGCATTACCGCCACGCATCTCTGCTGCGGCCCATAGTGAGTTAACGAAACTTGGCGTTCGCGTGCTGACGCAAACCATGGTCACCAGTGCTGATGAAGGCGGCCTGCACACTAAAGATGGTGAATATATTGAGGCTGATCTGATGGTGTGGGCAGCCGGGATCAAAGCGCCAGACTTCCTGAAAGATATCGGTGGTCTTGAAACTAACCGTATCAACCAGCTGGTGGTGGAACCGACGCTGCAAACCACCCACGATCCAGACATTTACGCTATTGGCGACTGCGCGTCATGCACGCGTCCGGAAGGGGGCTTTGTTCCGCCGCGTGCTCAGGCTGCACACCAGATGGCGACTTGCGCAATGAACAATATTCTGGCGCAGATAAACGGTAAGCCGCTGAAAAATTATCAGTATAAAGATCATGGTTCACTGGTATCGCTGTCGAACTTCTCCACCGTTGGTAGCCTGATGGGTAACTTGACGCGCGGCTCAATGATGATTGAAGGACGAATTGCGCGCTTTGTATATATCTCGCTATACCGAATGCATCAGATTGCGCTGCATGGTTACTTTAAAACCGGATTAATGATGCTGGTGGGGAGTATTAACCGCGTTATCCGTCCGCGTTTGAAGTTGCATTAATCGACGTACACTGGCGGATGTGGCATAAACGCCTCATCCGCCCTGGACAAATGGTACGAGCGGTAGGCCTGATAAGACGCGTTAAGCGTCGCATCAGGCATTCCTTCAGACTCCTCCGAATCATTAAGTATTTCCAGCCATTCCCGCGCTTTTCATCTTCTGTCTGATAGCTGCTTTTCTCCTTCGCTTGCATGATTGGCATAACTGCAAAGAAGGAGGTGTTCCCGTGAATAAATCAATGTTGGCGGGTATCGGGATTGGTGTCGCAGCTGCGCTGGGCGTAGCGGCAGTGGCCAGTCTGAACGTGTTTGAACGTGGCCCGCAATACGCTCAGGTTGTTTCTGCAACCCCAATCAAGGAAACGGTTAAAACACCGCGTCAGGAGTGTCGCAACGTCACAGTGACCCATCGTCGACCGGTGCAGGATGAAAATCGCATTACCGGGTCGGTGCTCGGCGCTGTTGCTGGCGGCGTGATAGGGCATCAGTTTGGCGGTGGTCGCGGTAAAGATGTCGCCACTGTTGTGGGGGCGCTGGGTGGTGGATATGCCGGTAACCAGATCCAGGGCTCTCTCCAGGAAAGCGATACTTACACGACTACGCAACAGCGTTGTAAAACGGTGTATGACAAGTCAGAAAAAATGCTCGGTTATGATGTGACCTATAAGATTGGCGATCAGCAGGGCAAAATCCGCATGGACCGCGATCCGGGTACGCAGATCCCGCTAGATAGTAATGGGCAACTGATTTTGAATAACAAAGTATAACAAGGCTGTACTCTGCAATTTGGCCCCTCATTCGCTCAGGCTGAGGGGCTTTTTTTGCGACTTATTTCACCAGTTCGGGCCATAAACGCAAAGTCGTTCCGGCAATCTGCATTAGTTTTTCCAGCGATGCACCTTCGCGTGCGCTGATCGACATCCCCTGAATAATACAATTAAGGAATTCTGCCAGATGTGTCACGTCACAGTGGGTCGGGATTTCCCCGCGCGCTTGTCGTTGACATAAAAACTGCTGCAAAGTGCGCTCTTGCATCGCATGGCGTGATTTCAACGTATTGGCGATATCTCCTGAATCTGGGGAGAGGGTGGTGCAGTTGTTGATCATGAAGCAGCCTGCCGGGGTGTCTTTGCTGGTAAAGCAGTTGGCGATGGCAGCAAAATAGTCAGCCAGCGCAGACTCCACGCTTTTCTCTTCACAAAACAGCTGTGCTTCATGCTTAGCGGCAAAACGATCGATATAGCGGTCGAGAACGGCACGAAATAACCCCTCTTTGTTGGTAAATTCCGCGTATAGCGTGGGCGCTTTGGCTCCGGTCGCTTCGACGAGGTCCGCAAGAGAAGTCGCTTCATAACCGTGTTGCCAGAACAATTTCATGGCCTTATCAAGCGCGGCATCCCTGTCGAACACTTTTGGGCGGCCACGGCTTTTTTTTACACATTGTGTTGAGTCAGTTGCCATGATGCCGTTGTACCTGGTGACTGTGAATGAAAGATTATTATAAAAATAATCACCTCCGTTCACCAGTCCAGATCCCATAAAAATAATTGCTTTCTATTTAACTGAAATTTAAAGATTTTTAAATTAATTAATGATTGTTATAAAAAATATCTTGTATGTGATCCAGATCACATCTGTCATTTAGTTATCGATCGTTAAGTAATTGCTTGCGACGTCATTCATCTGCATAAGGCCACTATTATGAAAAACGTAAAAACCCTCATCGCTGCGGCGATTTTAAGCTCCATGTCATTTGCCAGCTTTGCGGCTGTCGAAGTTCAGTCAACGCCAGAAGGCCAACAAAAAGTCGGTACAATCAGTGCTAAAGCGGGGACAAATCTGGGATCGCTGGAAGAGCAGCTGGCGCAAAAAGCGGATGAGATGGGTGCAAAATCTTTCCGTATTACTTCTGTAACCGGTCCGAATACCCTCCATGGAACAGCAGTAATTTATAAATAAGCATTAACCCTCATTAATGCCTGCTACTGCTGATTTTTTCCCCGCGACATGCCGTGTCGCGGGGATTTTTTTTTATCCAGGATTTACAGAGTTTGTGGGCTCACTTGATGACGGCGGACATCCACCGGCATCCCGGAACGGACATCCATCACATGTTGCATCACTTCAGCGTCAGTTTGTGCTGCATCTTTAAATGATTGCATTGCGCTATTCAGCGTAATTGGCAGCAGCTGCGGATCGTCATCAATCTTCTCTGACAGCGGCTGATGTACTTCAACCAGACGCGCACCGTTTGGTTCGGCAGAGACTTTTATCGGAGTGTTGATGATATTCACTTTGGTGCCTGGGGTGACCTGGCTAAAGAGTGTTTTGATATCGTCATCCCGCAGACGAATACAGCCAGAACTTACCCGCATGCCAATGCCGAAATCGGCGTTCGTACCATGAAGCAAATAAACGCCGCCATAGGCCGCCAGACGAATCGCATGATGGCCCATTGGGTTATCCGGTCCAGCCGGCACTACCGCAGGCAACTCAATTCCCTGTGCTTTATAACGGGCGCGGGTGTTTGCCGTTGGCGTCCAGGTTGGGTTTGCACGTTTGTCTGAAACGGTGGTCACCATTGTCGGTGTCAGCGTGTCACCACCTAACTGACCAATACCTATTGGATACACGGTTACCGAATTTTTACCCGGCGGGTAGTAATAGAGACGCAGCTCCGCAATGTTGATCACAATGCCTTCGCGCGGCGCGTCTGGAAGTAGGGTTTGCAACGGGATCGTTAACACGCTGCCCGCGCGCGGTACGTAAGGATCAACGCCGGGGTTAGCCTGTAACAGAGCGAGAAAGCCGACGTTATATTTTTTGGCGATGGCTTCCAGAGAACCACCGTCATTTTCCACCACATGAAATTTGTTTTCGCCAACCAGACGACTGCCGCTGGCGGCAGCGGCCAGGTGTTGGCTTTTGCCGGTAGCGCCAGCGCCACGGCAGCGGCGAACGTAAAAAACGTTAGCCAGCGAGAAAAACGCGTTTTGATCATCACCAAAATCCATAATAAATATAAGGTTATTGTAATAAACAGATAAGCCTGAATTATGGATGGTGACAGTGTCGGATAGTGCAGGGAAGTGCAAAGAATTTGTAAATGTTGCCGATGGGGGGCGCAGAAACGCCCCCGATTTACCATTAAGCGATCGCGTTCTCTTCCAGTTCACGCATAAACTGGCGTACCCATTCGATACGCGTTTTCCGCTCACTCAAATCCTGAATAAATTTCAGGCGCGTCGGACCATCAAGGCGGTAATGCTGCGGCTGTTTTTGCAGCAAACCAATCAACCAGGCCGGATTAACGTGATTCTTCTCGGCAAATTCGATCACCCCGCCTTTCTCATTACCTTCCAGCTTCCTGATCCCCAGTTTCTGCGCTTGCTGGCGCAGACGGGCAACATCCAGCAGGGTACGCGCCGGATCCGGCAGCAGGCCGAAGCGATCGATAAGCTCGACTTTGATCTCTTCCAGTTCGTTTTCCGTTTTGGCGCTGGCAATACGTTTATAGAACGACAAACGCGTATTCACGTCAGGAATGAAATCATCTGGCAATAGCGACGGCATCCGCAGCTCGACTTCTGTTTGCTGGCTGGTGAGATCTTCCAGCGACGGCTCGCGTCCGGCTTTCAGTGCATCGACGGCGTTTTCCAGCAACTCCATATACAGCGAGAAACCGATGGTTTCCATTGAGCCACTTTGTTCTTCGCCAAGCAGTTCACCCGCGCCGCGGATCTCCAGATCGTGCGTTGCCAGCGCAAAGCCTGCACCGAGATCTTCCAGCGAGGCAATCGCTTCAAGACGTTTTTGTGCATCGGTAGTCATCGCTTTTGGATGCGGCGTCAGCAGCCATGCATATGCCTGATGATGTGAACGTCCGACGCGACCGCGTAACTGGTGCAGCTGCGCCAGACCGAAGTGATCCGCGCGTTCAATGATAATGGTGTTGGCTGTCGGGATGTCGATCCCGGTTTCGATAATGGTTGTACAAACCAGCACGTTGAAACGTTGATGATGGAAATCATTCATCACCCGTTCCAGTTCGCGCTCGCGCATCTGCCCGTGACCGATGGCGATCCGCGCTTCTGGCACCAGTTCTGCCAGCCGTTCGGCAGCTTTCTGGATGTTTTCCACATCATTGTAGAGATAATAAACCTGCCCCCCGCGCAAAATTTCACGCAGGATCGCCTCCCGGACCACCAGGCTGTCATACTCACGGACAAAGGTTTTAACTGCCAGACGACGGGCGGGCGGCGTGGCGATAATCGACAGGTCACGCATTCCGCTCATTGCCATATTCAGCGTGCGTGGGATCGGCGTTGCAGTAAGCGTCAGAATATCCACGTTCGCGCGCATCGCTTTAATGCGCTCTTTATGACGCACCCCGAAGCGGTGTTCTTCATCGACAATCAGCAGGCCTAAATCTTTAAACTTGACGTCACTTTGCAGCAGTTTGTGCGTACCGATCAGAATATCGATTTTCCCTTCCGCCACTTCCGCAAGGATTTGCGTCTGCTCTTTGGCGCTGCGGAAACGGGAGATCATTTCGATACGTACCGGCCAGTTGGCGAAACGGTCGCGGAAGTTGTCGTAATGCTGCTGCGCGAGAAGGGTGGTAGGCACCAACACCGCCACCTGCTTGTGGTTATCTACTGCCAGGAAAGCGGCGCGCATCGCCACTTCTGTTTTACCAAAGCCAACATCGCCGCACACCAGACGATCCATTGCCAGCGGCTGACACATGTCGCTAAGTACCGCATTAATGGCCTGCGCCTGATCCGGCGTGGTTTCAAACGGGAAGCTGTCGCAGAACAACTGATACTGCTCACGATCGTGTTTAAACGCGAAGCCCTCTTTGGCGGCGCGTTGCGCGTAGATATCCAGCAATTCCGCCGCCACATCACGCACTTTTTCCGCCGCTTTCTGCCGCGCGCGTGACCACGCATCGCCGCCAAGTTTATGCAGCGGGGCGTTTTCTTCCGCGCCACCTGCGTAACGGCTAATCAGATGCAGTGACGACACCGGAACATACAGTTTGGCGTCGTTGGCATAGGTGAGCATCAAATACTCGCCAGTAATGCCGCCCGCTTCGAGCGTGGTCATTCCGGCATAGCGCCCGACACCGTGCTCCAGATGGACCACCGGCTGACCAATATGCAGCTCCGCAAGGTTACGGATCAGTGTATCGGGGTTGATGGTGCGGCGAGAATCCTGACGACGGCGGGCAACACGTTCACCGAGCAGATCGCTTTCGCAGATCAGCGCCAGATTACGCACCTTATCGACAAAACCATGTTCGGCAGCGCCAATCATCAGATAACGCCCACGGTCGCTGGCTTCATCAAGACGCATAATGCGTTGCGGAGCAATTTTAATTCGTGCGAGCAGTTCACCCAGCGCTTCACGGCGACCTTCACTTTCTACCGAGAACACCACCGGACCGTCGAAAGTCTCGAGGAACTTACGCAGCGCATCCAGCGGCGCTTTTTGTTGCGCCTGAACGGCTAGGTCTGGCAGTTTCTGGAAACCTAAATTGGCATTCGCGGCTTTTGTCGGTAAATGTTTAGTTTTTAGCTGCACCCGGGGCCAGTTTTTCAGCTCTGAGAAGAGCTCGTCCACCCGCAGCCAGAGCGATTGTGGTGGCAACAGCGGGCGCATCGGATCGACGCCGCGATTCTCAAAACGCGCCAGCGTGTCAGCCTGGAAACGTTCGGCACTGGTTTCCAGATCGCCAGTATTCACGAGCAAGGTATTGGCAGGGAAATAACTGAACAGCGGCGGCAGTGGTTCGCTGAAGAACAATGGCTGCCAGTACTCGATCCCGGCAGGTAATGTGCCTTTACTCACTTGCTGGTAAATATGTTCCGGATCGCGCTTCACTTCGAAGGTATCGCGCCACTGGCTGCGGAACAGTTCAATTGCCGCTTTATCGGTCGGAAATTCGTGCGCGGGCAGCAGATTGATCGCTTCTACTTCCTCCAGCGTGCGCTGGCTGTCGACGTCAAACACCCGCAGGCTGTCGATTTCATCATCAAAGAAATCAAGACGATAAGGCAGCTCACTCCCCATCGGGAAGAGATCCAGCAACGCGCCGCGCGTGGCGTATTCGCCGTGCTCCATCACCTGGTCAACATGGCGATAACCGGCGCTGTCCAGTTGGGTTCGTAATGCATCTCGTGACAGGCGCTGACCTTTTTTCATCACCAGCGCATGACCGTGGAGAAAACTGTGTGGGCAAACGCGCTGCATAAGCGTATTCACCGGAACAATCAGTACGCCACGCTGCATCGTCGGTAGCTGGTAAAGGGTGGAAAGGCGCGAGGAGATAATGTCCTGATGAGGCGAAAAGCTGTCGTAGGGAAGAGTTTCCCAGTCCGCCAGATTCATCACCATCTGATCGGTGAACTGACTGATTTCATCATGCAAACGCAGAGCATTTTGCATATCTGGTGCAATGAGTACCACCGGACCGGCGTGACGTTCGGCAATTTCCGCTACCAGCGTTGCACAGGCTGCGCCGGTTAACTCGCCCAGCAGACGCTGCTCACCCGCTTTGACGGGCAGCGTATAACGATATTGTTCAGGCATAACGGTTGTCAGATTCTCGTTAGGATATGCCTCAACATATGGGGGCATATCTCTGATAAGCAATGCTGTTCATTATCCGTAATCGACATGGTTTAGCAAATTGAATCGCCCCGGCTGGGGCGATGGCTTAGCGGGAGTAACTGACGGCAGCGGGCAGTGAAGGCGGGGAGAACAACAGATCGCTGAATGCACGCTGTGAAAGTTTTCTTACCAGCAAGCCCGCAACAGTACAGATGAACAAACTGACAAAGGGATAAACCAGCAGGAGTGTCAGTTCGACTTGCGGCGACCAGCGTGCTGCGTTCATTTGCGCAAGCAGAGTTAAGCTGAATATTTCAACCAGAATGCGATGGGTGGTGTAGATAGCAATGGTGTTGGAGCCAATCACATTCAGCAGGCTGGTGGAGCGCATACCGAATCGTTGCTCGTACTGATAAAACAGCTTCATGATCACCACAATCGATACCAGCGACAACAGCAGCGAGATAGTAAACAACCAGGCACCGACCGCCAGAACGGTAAGCAAAGAAGCCATCAGCAGATGGCGGCGCAACGGTACCTCTTTAACACAGGTCATTATTGTTGCGCCAAACCATGCGCCAAGGCTGTAATAAGGCAAATTGCGGATCACACTGTTCATTCCCCACCACGGCGTGGGAACGAAATTAACCGCCACACTCAGCAGTACAAACAAGGCGAATAGTGGCAGCGCCAGACGGCTAAAAATTTTACATACCACGAAATAGACAATTAACGCATACAGATACCACAAGCTGGTGCTGGCGGTGATCATCCCGTGCAGGAACTCACCGGTGGAATCGGCATAAGCGGCATTGGAGGCATTGCTTAAATCGCGCTCAGGTGCCAGCCACTGGTTCAGCGCACTTAACGCCAGCCACTGCACCACGCCCCAAAGCGCCAGCACCCAGAAGATGTTCCAGATCCGTTTATCGAGACAATTTCCCCACGGTACGCTGTCGATATAGCGGCGAATCAAATAGCCGGATATAAAGAAAAAAACCGGCATACGAAAGGGTGCAAGGTAAAGATTGAAATAGATCCAGCATTTGCTCAGGACTTCCGATAACGGATGCGGAAAAGTGGTCATATGCGGATAAAAGGTAATGACCGAGTGATAAATCACCACCGGACAAATACATAACCCTTTGATCTGGTTAATCCATAGCTCTTTTTGTTTCATCAGGACAACACGCTCTTTTTTAATTTACATGCGGTTGATCCTGCGGGTTATGACCCGAGGTGTAATGGGTATCTGTCTGTATTGGATGATTTTTCAGATTAAGATCAGGCGGCAAGATTGATGATAAAACATGGCAATTTAGCCGATTGATTTACGGGGGCTTTTCAGATTAGCCCTGACGATCACTTACAGTTCAGACGTTTACCCATCTTGCTTTCGCTTATATACTCGTGTCTTTGCTACAGCAACCAGACGGATTTCATGTACCAACCTGTCGCTCTATTTATTGGCCTGCGTTACATGCGTGGGCGTGCAGCGGATCGCTTCGGTCGTTTCGTCTCCTGGCTTTCTACCATCGGCATTACCCTCGGGGTGATGGCGCTGGTCACAGTATTGTCAGTGATGAACGGCTTTGAGCGCGAGCTGCAAAACAACATCCTTGGCCTGATGCCACAGGCAATTCTCTCTTCTGAGCATGGCTCTATTAACCCGCAGCAACTCCCGGAAACGGCAGTCAAACTGGACGGCGTTAATCGCGTCGCACCTATTACTACCGGTGATGTGGTACTGCAAAGCGCGCGCAGCGTGGCGGTCGGGGTGATGCTGGGTATCGATCCGGCGCAAAAAGATCCACTAACGCCGTATCTGGTCAATGTGAAACAAACTGACCTCGAGCCGGGGAAATATAATGTCATCCTCGGCGAACAACTTGCCTCACAGCTAGGCGTTAATCGCGGTGATCAAATCCGCATGATGGTACCATCTGCCAGCCAG
This sequence comes from Shigella sp. FC1567, assembly GCF_001743015.1. Lineage (NCBI taxonomy): Bacteria > Pseudomonadati > Pseudomonadota > Gammaproteobacteria > Enterobacterales > Enterobacteriaceae > Shigella > Shigella sp. FC1567. The sequence goes on along the minus strand of NZ_MIIV01000503.1, from coordinate 8,117 downwards.
TTCACGCCGATGGGGCGTATTCCAAGTCAGCGCCTGTTCAATGTGATTGGCACTTTCGCCGCCAACAGTGAAGTCGATGGCAATGAAATGCTGGTGAATATTGAGGATGCCTCGCGTCTGATGCGTTATCCGGCAGGCAATATTACCGGCTGGCGTTTGTGGCTGGATGAGCCGCTGAAAGTCGACTCATTAAGTCAGCAAAAACTGCCTGAAGACAGCAAATGGCAGGACTGGCGTGATCGTAAAGGCGAGTTGTTCCAGGCCGTACGCATGGAAAAAAATATGATGGGTTTACTGCTGAGCCTGATTGTCGCCGTTGCGGCGTTTAACATTATTACCTCGCTGGGGCTGATGGTGATGGAGAAGCAGGGCGAAGTAGCGATCCTGCAAACGCAAGGCTTAACTCCGCGACAAATCATGATGATCTTTATGGTGCAAGGGGCCAGCGCCGGGATTATCGGTGCGATCCTCGGAGCGGCGCTTGGCGCACTGCTTGCCAGCCAGTTAAATAATCTGATGCCAATAATCGGCGTCCTGCTTGATGGCGCGGCGCTGCCGATGGCTATCGAACCTTTACAGGTCATTGTTATTGCGCTGGTGGCGATGGCTATCGCGCTGCTGTCTACGCTTTACCCTTCATGGCGCGCTGCCGCCACACAACCCGCTGAGGCTTTACGTTATGAATAAGATCCTGTTGCAATGCGACAACCTGTGCAAACGCTATCAGGAAGGCAGTGTGCAAACCGATGTACTGCACAATGTCAGTTTCAGCGTCGGCGAAGGTGAAATGATGGCGATCGTCGGTAGCTCTGGTTCCGGTAAAAGCACCTTGCTGCACCTGCTGGGCGGACTGGATACGCCAACCTCCGGCGATGTGATCTTTAACGGTCAACCGATGAGCAAACTGTCGTCGGCAGCAAAAGCAGAACTGCGCAACCAGAAACTGGGCTTTATTTATCAGTTTCACCACCTGCTGCCGGATTTTACCGCCCTGGAAAACGTGGCTATGCCGCTGCTGATTGGCAAGAAAAAGCCCGCTGAAATCAACAGCCGTGCACTGGAGATGTTAAAAGCGGTGGGGCTGGAGCATCGTGCGAATCACCGCCCATCTGAACTTTCTGGCGGCGAACGCCAGCGTGTAGCGATTGCCCGTGCGCTGGTCAATAATCCGCGTCTGGTACTGGCGGATGAGCCTACCGGTAACCTCGATGCGCGTAACGCCGACAGCATCTTCCAGTTGCTTGGGGAATTGAATCGCTTGCAGGGCACCGCCTTCCTGGTGGTTACTCACGACCTGCAACTGGCGAAACGTATGAGCCGCCAGTTAGAAATGCGTGATGGACGTCTGACGGCGGAACTGAGCCTGATGGGGGCGGAGTAATGGCGATGCCTTTATCGTTATTAATTGGCCTGCGTTTTAGTCGCGGACGGCGGCGCGGCGGCATGGTGTCGCTGATCTCCGTCATTTCTACCATTGGCATTGCCCTCGGTGTGGCGGTATTGATCGTCGGCTTAAGCGCGATGAACGGCTTTGAACGCGAACTGAATAACCGCATTCTGGCGGTGGTGCCGCATGGTGAAATCGAAGCGGTAAATCAGCCATGGACTAACTGGCAGGAAGCACTGGATAAAGTGCAGAAAGTGCCGGGTATTGCCGCCGCTGCGCCGTATATCAATTTCACCGGGCTGGTGGAAAGTGGAGCGAATCTGCGCGCAATCCAGGTGAAGGGCGTTAACCCACAACAGGAACAGCGTCTGAGCGCATTACCCTCGTTTGTTCAGGGGGATGCGTGGCGCAATTTTAAAGCGGGCGAACAGCAAATTATCATCGGCAAAGGCGTGGCGGATGCGCTGAAAGTGAAGCAGGGCGATTGGGTGTCGATCATGATCCCCAACTCGAATCCTGAGCATAAACTGATGCAGCCAAAACGTGTGCGTTTGCACGTTGCGGGTATTTTGCAGTTGAGTGGCCAACTCGATCACAGTTTTGCCATGATCCCGCTGGCGGATGCCCAACAATATCTTGATATGGGTTCCAGCGTGTCAGGTATTGCCCTTAAAATGACGGATGTTTTCAACGCCAATAAGCTGGTACGCGATGCGGGTGAAATGACCAACAGCTATGTTTATATTAAAAGCTGGATTGGTACTTACGGCTATATGTATCGCGATATCCAGATGATCCGCGCCATTATGTATCTGGCGATGGTACTGGTGATTGGCGTGGCCTGTTTCAACATCGTCTCCACCTTAGTGATGGCGGTGAAAGATAAGAGTGGCGATATCGCAGTATTAAGAACGCTGGGGGCGAAAGATGGTTTAATTCGCGCCATCTTTGTCTGGTATGGATTGCTGGCAGGGCTGTTCGGCAGCCTGTGTGGGCTGATTATCGGCGTAGTTGTTTCACTGCAACTTACCCCGATTATTGAGCGGATTGAAAAGCTGATCGGTCATCAGTTCCTCTCCAGCGATATCTATTTTATTGACTTCCTGCCATCGGAATTGCACTGGCTGGACGTCTTCTACGTACTGGTCACAGCATTGTTGCTGAGTCTTTTGGCAAGTTGGTATCCGGCGCGGCGCGCCAGTAATATTGACCCTGCGCGAGTCCTTAGCGGCCAGTAAAGGCAGTACATTAAAACAAGGAGCGGCAATGTATTACGGGTTTGATATTGGTGGAACAAAAATTGCGCTTGGCGTGTTTGATAGCGGTCGGCAGTTGCAGTGGGAAAAGCGGGTGCCGACACCGCGTGACAGCTATGACGCATTTTTAGATGCAGTGTGCGAGCTGGTAGCCGAAGCTGATCAACGTTTTGGCTGTAGAGGTTCTGTCGGCATTGGTATACCGGGAATGCCGGAAACAGAAGATGGTACGCTGTATGCCGCCAATGTCCCCGCTGCCAGCGGTAAACCGCTGCGTGCCGACCTGAGCGCACGTCTTGATCGCGATGTACGCCTTGATAACGATGCCAACTGTTTTGCCCTTTCAGAAGCCTGGGATGATGAATTTACGCAATATCCACTGGTGATGGGGTTGATTCTTGGTACCGGCGTTGGCGGTGGGCTGATTTTCAACGGCAAACCGATTACCGGTAAAAGCTACATTACCGGCGAGTTTGGCCATATGCGTCTGCCGGTTGATGCGTTAACCATGATGGGGTTGGATTTCCCGTTACGCCGCTGCGGCTGTGGTCAGCATGGCTGCATTGAGAATTATCTGTCTGGTCGCGGTTTTGCGTGGCTGTATCAACACTATTATCATCAACAGTTGCAGGCTCCCGAAATTATTGCGCTTTATAATCAAGGCGATGAGCAGGCAAGGGCGCACGTTGAGCGTTATCTGGATTTATTAGCGGTTTGTCTGGGAAATATCCTGACCATTGTTGACCCTGACCTGGTCGTCATTGGTGGTGGCTTATCGAATTTCCCGGCAATCACAACGCAACTGGCGGACAGGCTGCCTCGTCATCTCTTACCTGTAGCTCGTGTTCCGCGCATTGAACGCGCGCGCCACGGTGATGCGGGAGGAATGCGTGGTGCGGCCTTCCTACATCTAACCGATTAAACAACAGAGGTTGCTATGCTGTCGCGTCGGGGTCATCGGTTAAGTCGTTTTCGTAAAAATAAACGCCGCCTGCGCGAGCGTTTGCGTCAGCGTATTTTTTTCAGAGATAAAGTGGTGCCGGAAGCAATGGAAAAACCAAGAGTACTCGTACTGACAGGGGCAGGAATTTCTGCGGAATCAGGTATTCGTACCTTTCGCGCCGCAGATGGCCTGTGGGAAGAACATCGGGTTGAAGATGTGGCAACGCCGGAAGGTTTCGATCGCGATCCTGAACTGGTGCAAGCGTTTTATAACGCCCGTCGTCGACAGCTGCAGCAGCCAAAAATTCAGCCTAACGCCGCGCATCTTGCGCTGGCTAAACTGCAAGACGCTCTCGGCGATCGCTTTTTGCTGGTAACGCAGAATATAGACAACCTGCATGAACGCGCAGGTAATACCAATGTCATTCATATGCATGGGGAATTGCTGAAAGTTCGTTGTTCGCAAAGTGGTCAGGTTCTCGACTGGACCGGAGACGTTACGCCAGAAGATAAATGCCATTGTTGCCAGTTCCCGGCACCCTTGCGCCCGCACGTCGTTTGGTTTGGCGAAATGCCACTCGGCATGGATGAAATTTATATGGCGTTGTCGATGGCTGATATTTTCATTGCCATTGGTACTTCCGGGCATGTTTATCCGGCGGCTGGGTTTGTTCACGAAGCGAAACTGCATGGCGCGCACACCGTGGAACTGAATCTCGAACCAAGTCAGGTCGGTAATGAATTTGCCGAGAAATATTACGGCCCGGCAAGCCAGGTGGTGCCTGAGTTTGTTGAAAAGTTGCTGAAGGGATTATAAAGCAGGAAGCATTGCCTGATGCGCTACGCTTATCAGGCCTACGAGCGGACCACAATACCGACGAAAGAGTCGGATAAAACTCTACTGTCCTGACTCATTAGCCACATCCTTGCTAAATAAAAAACGGGCGGTAATACCACCGCCCGCTTGCTGAATTAACGTCCTGCTTTCAGCTTCTGATAATACTCTTCATAAATGCTGCTGGCTGCGCCAACGTCATTCTGCCATTCGCCATTTTTAATGGTTTCAGCATCCGGGTAGAGCGTTTTATCGTTCGCCACTTCTGGACTTAACAGCTTACGCGCCGCAAGGTTTGGCGTTGGATAACCGATAGTTTCAGCAACCTGTTTTGCCACATCCGGGCGCAGCAGGAAGTTGATCAATTTCAGCGCGCCTTCTTTGTTTTTGGCATTTGCCGGGATCGCCAGGCTGTCCATCCAGAATATGCCGCCTTCTTTCGGCCACACCACGTCAATAGGCGTACCCGCCTGGCGTGCAACGAAAGCAGAACCGTTCCAGATCATGCCGAGGTTAACTTCGCCTTCCATGTACGGGTTAGCCGGGTTATCGGAGTTAAACGCTGCGACGTTTGGCATCAGTTTTTTCAGCTCGTTATATGCAGCTTCAATCTCTTTCGGATCGGTGGTGTTACCGGAATAGCCCAGCTTACGCAGCGCCATCTGGAACACTTCACGGGCATCGTCGGTCAACAGCAGGCTGCCTTTGTACTCTGGCTTCCACAGATCGGCCCAGCTGGTGACAGATTTCGGATCCACCGCATCACCGTTAACACCAATCGCCGTCGCCCCCCAGATATACGGAATGGAGTAGTCGTTATTCGGGTCAAAAGGCTTGTTGAGCATGTCTGGATCGAGATTGCTGAAGTTCGTTAACTTCGACTTGTCGATCTTCTGGATCATCCCTTCTTTACGCATTTTATCGACGTAATAGGTTGAAGGAACCACCAGGTCATACGCACCGTCTTTGTACGTTTTCAGCTTGGCGTACATGGTTTCGTTCGACTCGTAAGTCGAATAGATAACCTTAATACAGGTTTCTTTGGTGAACTGTTCAAGCAGTCCTGGCGGCACGTACTCGGTCCAGTTGTAGAAATACAGCGTGTTGTTGTCATCGGCGTGAGCGGCGCTCATGCCCAGTGCCAGAGCACCCGCCGCGAGCAGGTGGCGTGACCATTTTTTCATTTAACGTCCCCTGTGTTACCTTTCGTTTTATCACGAGCAATAAGCTGACTGGCAATAACCATCACCAGCGACAGCACCAGTAATATGGTTGCCAGCGCGTTAACTTCCGGCGATACGCCGACTTTGACCATCGAATAAATTTTTAACGGCAGAATTTCATAACTTGGTCCGGTGACGAACGAAGAAACTACCACATCGTCCATCGACAGGGTAAAGCTTAACACCCAGCCCGCTGCCACCGCTGGCATTGCCAGTGGCAGTATGATTTTTCGCAGAATTGTAAATTCGCTGGCACCGAGATCTTTCGCCGCTTCCAGCATCCGCACGTCAAAACCTTTCAGGCGCGAATACACCGTCACCACCACAAATGGCAGGCAGAAGGTGATATGCGAGAACAGCAGCGACCAGAAGCCAAGCTGAATACCCAGCAGCATAAACAGCACCAGCAGCGAAATTGCCATCACGATATCTGGTGATATCATTACCACAAACAGCATTCCGCTAACGAACGGCTTACCGCGAAAGCGATAACGGTACAGCGCAACTGCCGTCAGTGAACCGATAAGCGTAGCAAACGTCGCCGAAAACACCGCCATTGTTAGTGAATGCTGCGCTGCCTGTAACAGGCTGTCGTTGTTCATCAGCAGGCTATACCATTTGGTGGTAAAACCCTGCCAGTTGATGCCAAAGCGCGAGCTGTTAAAGGAGTTCACAATCAAAATAATGATTGGGATATACAGGTACGCGTAGATAGCGGTCATAAAACCGCCGCGAAGCAGTCGACCGATCATTCGAGTTCCACCTTCTTATTCATAAGGTGGAGCACTTTCAGGATTTTGAATTTATTCAATTTTTTCCTTTCTCCAAAATCTCTCCAAAACGTTTCCCCAAAACTAGGCCACGCATTTTACAACACTTTTTTCCTGAGATGGTGACGGATATTCCATATGGTGTTTGTCAAATAACCAGCTTAAACCCATTCCTGACCTCGAGTATCGTTATAGCGATCGGTGGTTGCCTGGACTTTATGTCCTAGTAATGTTTTTGTATCGATACCCTGTGCACGGTACAGCCGTTCTGATAGAGAGCGTTGTTCATGAAATGTTGGCGGAGTTTTTCCTGCTGGTGGAATTATCCCAGCCAGATCCCGTGCTTTGGCAAAGTAGTCGCTCAGGTTGTCTTTACTCATCGGCTTCGGTTGTTTCTGGTGCCGACTATGGATTAGATATGGACTTAATATTCTGTCTCGGCACCCATCAATAACTTCTTTTAACGTTATCCCAATGGCATCACAGCGTAGTGTAAGCGGTAACGCCAGACGCATTCCGGTTTTTCCCTGGGTGATATGCAAGTGTTCGTTCCACACATCTGAAAAACGCATGTGGCAAATGTCATCACGGCGCTGACCAGTAACAATCGCAAGAAGCATTGCGTTACGGATAAAGTGTTTTTCAGGCGTTGCATTGTAAATTTTTTGCCAGTCTTCCATGGTGAGCCTGGCTCTGGTTACTTTAGGGATCGGTTTACGGGTAGCCTCCGGAGGATTCCATCCAGGAGGAACTTCCCCTGCATGCTGTGCTTCTTTATAAATATCAACCCATAATCCACGATTTACTCTCGCTGTGCTGACCATGTCTTTATCCAGCCACTCATCCAGTATTAATGCAAAGTCTCTTACTTCCAGTTCTTTCAATGGGTGGTTTCCCAGACGGGAAACCAGGTATGCAGCCATTCGAGTTTTTTCTTTGTGAGTTGTAGCTGCAATATCTCCATTTTTCAGTCGCGTGTCCTGTATTTTCAGATATCGATCAACCCATGCCTTTAATCTGATACCCCGACGTTTTGTTGCTGACGGACTTTCATCAATTTTGCGCATGAAATATTCAGCTTCTGCTGCAGCTATTCGCTGATTGGCTGTGGAAGCGATTTTTTCTGCCTTACCTTTGTCTGTTCCGAGTCCGTGAAATTTTCCAGTCACAGGATTTTTATACTGGTAGTAAACTCTGCCAGTTCTGCGATCAAACTTTTCGTAAAGACCGGCTACGTCAGTGCTGTTTTTTCGTGGCCTCGGTGACATGAGTTAAAATCTCCTTCAGTGCATCATCATCGCCAGTATGAATTTCCGGCGCAATTCCCGTTTCACCTGGCCCAACAAATACTGCTCGGCGATCTATCAGCCAACGCCCACGAATTTTTTGTGGTCTTGGAACGATGTATCCTAGTTTTCCGTATTTCACCAGGGTAGTGTTTGTTATTGGGAGACTGAACCGTTTTGGTTTCCACTCGTCGAGCGGGTAATGCTGCCAACTTACTGATTTAGTGTATGATGGTGATTTTAAGGTGCTTGCGTGGCTTCCATTTCCATCAGATGTCCTTCCTGCTCCGCTACTGAAGGCGTGGTGCGTAACGGCAAAAGCACTGCCGGACATCAGCGCTATCTCTGCTCTCATTGCCGTAAAACATGGCAACTACAGTTCACTTACACCGCCTCTCAGCCCGGTACGCACCAGAAA
>NZ_MIIV01000502.1:0-65154 GCF_001743015.1 Shigella sp. FC1567 | reverse complement strand
CGAACTCCGCCTTCGCAAAATAAGCGGAAGCCTGGCGAAGGATATCGTTACTGCGGCGCAGTTCACGATTTTCACGTTCCAGCTCTTTCAGACGCTGACGTTCAGCGGTGGTGAGCCCGCCATCACCGCCTCCGGTATCCCGCTCATGCTGGCGTACCCAGACACGCAGAGTCTCCGGTGTACAGCCAATCTTTGGGGCAATGGAACAAATTGCCGCCCACTGTGAGTCATATTCGCCCTGACTTTCCAGAACCATACGAATCGCCCTCTGACGGACTTCGGGGGAAAAACGAGTATTTTTAGTCATCCTGTTTACCTCTTTCTCAGGGAGTTTAGTCTCCAGGATTCCCGGGGCGGTTCAGTGCGCCATACGGGCAAGCCATATGGCAGTAGCGGCAGCCAATGCACACATCTTCATCGACCACAACAAAACCATCTTCACGTTTATGCATCGCACCGCTCGGGCAGACTTTAGTACAAGCCGGATCTTCGCAGTGGTTACATGAAATCGACAGATAGTAGGCAAACACGTTCTGGTGCCAGACACCGTTATCTTCCTGCCAGTCGCCGCCAGCATATTCATAAATGCGGCGGAAGCTGACTTCTGGCGTCAAATCTTTGTAGTCTTTACAGGCCAGCTCGCAGGTTTTGCAACCGGTGCAACGGCTGGAATCAATAAAAAATCCATACTGGGTTGTCATCGGTTACTCCTTACACCTTTTCAACCTGAACAAGGTTTGTATGTGACGGATTCCCCTTAGCGAGAGGAGACGGACGTTGAGTGGTCAGTACGTTGATACAACCGCCCTTATCGACACGTTTTGTATCCGGGTCATACCAGGCACCTTCACCCAGTGCGACCACACCCGGCATCATTCGTGGCGTCACTTTCGCCTCAATATGAACCTCACCAAGATCGTTAAAGATCCTGACTTTATCGCCGTTGTTGATACCGCGTTTTTGCGCATCAAGCGGGTTGATCCACATTTCCTGACGGCAAGCTGCTTTCAGCACATCAACGTCGCCGTAAGTTGAGTGAACGCGAGATTTATAGTGGAAACCCGTAAGCTGCAGCGGATACTGTTTGTTCAACGGATCCTGATAACTTTCAAAGCCCGGCGTGTAGATCGGCAGTGGATCGATCACATCTCCTTCTGGCAATTCCCAGGTAGCGGCAATGTCAGCCAGCGCCTGCGAATAAATCTCAATTTTGCCCGATGGCGTGGTCAGTGAATTTGCCTGAGGATCTTCACGGAAAGCTTTATAAGCAACGTGGTGCCCTTGTGGGTCGCGCTTTTTAAAGATCCCCTGCTTGCGGAACTCTTCAAACGTTGGTAGTTCAGGAATCGCTTCCCGCGACTGGGCATACAGATGCCGCATCCACTCTTCCTGTGTACGGCCTTCAGTAAACTGTTGCTCAACGCCAAGACGTTTTGCCAGTTCGCTGGTCATTTCATAGATGGTCTTACATTCAAAGCGCGGTTTAATCACCTGATCGTTGAAAATCACGTAAGACATATTCCCGCAGGATGCATTCAGCGCAAAGTCCATCTGTTCGGAAGCGGTGCAGTCAGGCAGCAGGATGTCAGCATATTTCGCCGATGAGGTCATGTGGCAGTCGATAACCACAATCAGCTCGCACTTCTTATCATCCTGAAGGATTTCATGGGTACGGTTGATTTCAGAATGCTGGTTAATCAGGCAGTTACCGGCATAGTTCCAGATCATTTTGATCGGCACATCCAGCTTATCTTTCCCGCGTACACCATCACGCAGCGCCGTCATTTCCGGGCCACGTTCAATGGCATCGGTCCACATAAACATCGAAATGCTGGTCTGGATCGGGTTTTCCAAGGTCGGCATACGGACAAACGGTAAGCTGTATGAACCTTCACGCGCGCCGCTGTTGCCTCCGTTAATACCAACGTTACCGGTCAGAATCGCCAGCATCGAGATAGCACGGGTTGCGATTTCACCGTTAGCGTGACGCTGCGGGCCCCATCCCTGGCTGATAAACGCCGGTTTGGTACTGCCGATTTCACGAGCCAGTTTGATGATTTTGTCTGCCGGAACACCGGTGATTTGTGAGGCCCATTCCGGTGTTTTAGCCACGCCATCTGGCCCTTCACCCAGAATATAAGCTTTATAGTGGCCATTTTTCGGCGCACTGGCTGGCAGGGTTTTCTCATCGTAGCCAACGCAATATTTATCGAGGAATGCCTGATCCACCAGGTTTTCAGTGATCATGACGTACGCCAGACCGTTAACCAGTGCGGCATCTGTTCCCGGACGAATAGGGATCCACTCATCTTCGCGCCCGGCACCGGTGTCGGTATAGCGCGGATCGATGATGATCATGCGGGCATTAGATTTCTGGCGTGCCTGTTCAAGATAGTAAGTCACCCCACTGCCACTCATTCGCGTTTCGCCAGGGTTATTACCAAACAGCACTACCAGCTTACTGTTTTCGATATCCGACGGGCTGTTGCCATCTGCCCAGCCGCCGTAGGTATAGTTCAAACCTTCCGCAATTTGCGCGGAGGAGTAGTCGCCGTAATGGTTCAGATAGCCGCCGCAGCAGTTCATCAGCCGCGCGACCAGGGTATTTCCCGGCGGCCAGGAGCGGGTCATGGTGCCGCCCAGCGTACCGGTGCCATAGTTCAGATAGATAGACTCGTTGCCGTACTCTTTGATCAGGCGCTGCATATTGGTCGCGATGATGTCGTAGGCTTCTTCCCAGCTAATGCGCTCGAATTTGCCTTCACCGCGCGCCCCGACTCGTTTCATCGGATATTTCAGGCGGTCCGGATTGTAGACACGGCGACGCATGGAACGCCCACGCAGGCAGGCGCGAACCTAGTGCAGGCCGTCGTAATTGTCATCGCCGGTATTGTCCGTTTCGACATATTTGATTTCACCGTCCACGACGTGCATACGTAGCGGGCAGCGACTACCACAGTTAACTGTACAGGCGCTCCAGATAACCTTTTCGTCTGATTTTGTTGGAATGGCGCTATCGACAGCGTGCGCAATCCGACTAAAAGGTAATGTTAATGCGCTGCTGGCCATTGCCAGGCCGCCGATCGCTGTCGTTTTTACCAAACCACGGCGACTCACCTCAGCAGCCAATACCGCATCAGGGATTTTCGTTTTCATAATGGCTCACTCAAGCTTGCTCACGATTGATTCCAGTAACAAACCGTATTGTGTAATTATTTCTATAGCAGCTCGCTATATAGGCTTGTATACATAGAATAATTTGAAAATCAAAGAGATAGGTAGATTTTCACTCGAAAGTAGTATTACGTGTAAGTGAGGAGTAATTATTGTTCGGTATCAAAGGGAGACAAAAAAAGCGCCCGCAGGCGCTTTTTAGATTCAGAAAAATTGGGTATTAGCCAATATATTCCAGTCCGTTCATATACGGACGCAGAACTTCTGGTACTTCAATACGACCATCAGCCTGCTGATAGTTTTCCATTACTGCAACCAGCGTACGACCAACAGCCAGACCAGAACCGTTCAGGGTATGAACCAGACGGGTTTTCTTGTCCGACTTGCTGCGGCAACGTGCCTGCATACGACGTGCCTGGAAATCCCAAACGTTGGAGCAGGAAGAGATCTCACGGTAGGTGTTCTGTGCCGGGATCCATACTTCCAGGTCATAGGTTTTGCAAGCGCCAAAGCCCATGTCGCCGGTACAAAGGATGATTTTACGGTACGGCAGGCCCAGCAGCTGCAGGACTTTTTCTGCATGACCAGTCATCTCTTCCAGCGCCGCCATTGAGTCTTCCGGGCGCACGATCTGCACCATTTCAACTTTGTCGAACTGGTGCATACGGATCAGACCACGGGTGTCACGACCATATGAACCGGCTTCAGAACGGAAGCATGGGGTGTGGGCGGTCATCTTAATTGGCAGATCATCTTCATCGATGATTTCACCGCGCACCAGGTTAGTCAGCGGAACTTCTGCCGTTGGGATCAGCGCATAGTTACTGGTGTCTGCTTCTTCTTCCAGCGGACGAGTATGGAACAGATCGCCAGCAAATTTCGGCAGCTGACCCGTACCGTACAGCGTGTCCTGGTTAACCAGGTACGGAACATAGTTCTCACTGTAGCCATGCTGTTCGGTATGCAGATCCAGCATAAACTGCGACAGTGCGCGGTGCATGCGAGCAATCTGCCCTTTCATTACCACAAAGCGGGAACCAGTCAGCTTAACTGCAGCTGCAAAGTCGAGGCCAGAGTGCATTTCACCCAGCGTCACGTGGTCACGAACTTCAAAGTCAAACTCACGCGGGGTACCCCAGCGGCTGACTTCAACGTTGTCATTTTCGTCTTTACCTACCGGCACTTCATCTGCAGGCAGGTTAGGGATGGTCAGCGCGATATCGCGAATTTCAGCCTGTAAAGCATCCAGCTCGGCTTTTGCTGCATCCAGCTCTTCGCCCAGTTTGTTCACTTCCAGACGTAAAGGCTCGATATCTTCCCCGCGCGCTTTCGCCTGGCCAATGGATTTCGATCGGGAGTTACGCTCCGCTTGCAGGTTTTCCGTTTTGACCTGCAATACTTTACGACGCTCTTCGAGAGCGCCCAGCTTATCTACATCCAGCTTAAAGCCCCGGCGTGCCAGTTTTTCAGCGACTGCGTCTGGCTCATTACGCAGCAGATTGGGATCGAGCATGCTTATCCTGTGCTTATCGAATTAAATGGGAGATGTGGCCACAGCCTGCGACCACAGGGATACAGTAACAACATTACCGCAACGATAACATTAACGGTAGCGTTTTATGGGGCTATTTTGATCCTGTTCAGCCAGCCAGGCGAGCTTTTCGCCAATCTTGCCTTCAAGGCCCCTGTTTGTCGGGAAATAATAGCGTGTTTGTGCTATTTCCCGCGGGAAGTAAACCTCACCGGCAGCATAAGCGTTTGCTTCATCATGAGCGTAACGATATTCCTGCCCGTAGCCCATTTCCTTCATTAATTTCGTCGGCGCATTACGCAAATGAACCGGCACGTCATAATCCGGACGTTCGCGAGCATCCGCCAGCGCAGCTTTAAACGCAGTGTAGACAGCGTTGCTTTTTGGCGCGCAGGCCAGGTAAACAATCGCCTGAGCAATGGCGCGTTCACCTTCCGCCGGGCCAACGCGAGTAAAGCAATCCCAGGCTGCAATTGCCACCTGCATCGCTCGTGGATCAGCATTACCCACATCTTCAGACGCAATCGCCAGACAGCGACGCGCAACATATAACGGATCGCCACCGGCAGTAATAATTCGCGCATACCAGTACAGCGCCGCATCGGGTGCGCTACCACGTACCGATTTATGCAGTGCGGAAATGAGATCGTAAAAGCGATCACCTTTGTTATCAAAGCGGGCACTACGTTCACCTGCGATTTCGGTCAGTAATTCAGGCTTCAGGACCCGCTTACCGCTATCATCGACTTCGGCCATATCCGCCATCATTTCCAGCGTATTTAACGCCCGGCGCGCGTCGCCATTCACCAGTTCAGCAATGGCGCGTCGTGTTTCATCTGGCAGAACAATATCCTGACCACCATAGCCACGGGTTTTGTCTTCCATCGCCTGAGTTAGTACTTGCTCAATATCCTCTGTACTCAGGGATTTCAACAGATAGACACGGGCACGGGAAAGCAGTGCCGAATTAAGCTCAAACGACGGGTTTTCAGTGGTTGCGCCAATAAAAGTGATGGTGCCGTCTTCAATATGTGGCAGAAATGCATCCTGCTGGCTTTTGTTGAAACGGTGAACTTCGTCAACAAAAAGAATAGTGCGGCGACCTGCATTGCGGTTTTGCCGGGCGCGCTCGATCGCCTCGCGAATCTCTTTCACGCCAGAGGTGACGGCAGAAATACGTTCCACATCAGCGTTCGCATAGCGGGCAATCACTTCAGCGAGAGTTGTTTTGCCGGTACCCGGTGGCCCCCAGAGGATCATAGAATGCAGATGCCCGGCTTCGATAGCGCGCGGCAACGGCTTCCCCGCAGCCAGCAAATGTTGCTGGCCGATATACTGTGCTAAATTTTCTGGCCGCATACGCGCGGCCAGAGGTTGAAAAGTATTATCCGAAAAATCGAGCGACAGATTGCTCACTCAGGTGCCTCTACTTACGTTGATCATCTACCGTGACGCCTTGCGGCGGGGTGAAGGTAAATTTCGCTGCATCCACAGCCCCATTTTGCTGGGATTTCAGTTGATAACTGCTGCGCTGATCGTCCTGCTCCACCGCGCTAAACTGATGGATTGTGCCATCACGTCCCACGTTAATGGTGAACTGCTTCAGATTGCCATTGCTGGCTTTCGGCGTCAGGACAAAGTCATCGCCATTCTGTTTGATATTGTACTGCTGCCAGTCGCTGGACTGGTTGCGGGCAATCAGCATAAACGGCGTATTACCGGTGGCATCTTTCAGCCAAGTTGCCGTAGCTTGCTCAACGAACGGGTTATAGAACCACAGTGTTTTACCGTCAGAAACCAGAATGCTTTCATCAGGTTGTGTCATATGCCAGTTGAATAAGTTTGGACGTTTCACCCACAGATCGCCCTGACCTTCCTGCACCGCCGCACCGCTACCGTCAGTCACTTTTTGTGTGAAGCTGGCGTGGAAGCTGCTGACTTTATCCAGGCGGCTTTTCAGATCGCTTGCGGCATCAGCCCAAACGCTGCTTGCTACTAAGCTTGAGAGTAATGCACAGGTGATGGCAATTTTTTTCATCATTATTCCTCAAATTACGTCACTCCCGATCGGGAGTTCCCTCTACTCTCTATTCCAGGCTAATAATCAGCTTGAGGAAAAAAGAAAATACTGAATTTTCAGTTGATAGAGTGCCGGATGCGACGCTACCGCGCCTTATCCGGCAATGCATTAATTAGTCAAACGGCGGTGGGGCCAGCACTTCACGATTACCGTTGTGCCCCTGTTCGCTGACAATCCCCTGCGCTTCCATCTGTTCGATAATACGCGCTGCACGGTTATAACCAATGCGGAACTGACGCTGTACGCCAGAAATTGACGCTTTGCGTTTTTCAGTGACAAACTGCACCGCCTGATCGAACAACGGATCCAGTTCTTCAGCGCCATCGAAACCGCCCGCGCCACCTTCGCTTTCACTGTCGGAAGTGATGCCATCAACATACTGTGGGCGACCACGCGCTTTCCAGTCCTGCACCACGGCATGAACTTCCTGATCGCGAACAAAAGCACCATGGACACGTACCGGCAACGTGGAGTTCGGCCCAGAGTAGAGCATATCCCCCATCCCCAGCAGTGATTCCGCGCCAGCCTGATCAAGAATGGTACGTGAGTCAATCTTACTGGATACGGTAAAGGCGATACGGGTCGGAATATTCGCTTTAATCAGACCAGTAATAACATCAACCGATGGACGCTGAGTTGCCAGTACGAGGTGGATACCCGCGGCACGGGCTTTTTGCGCCAGACGTGCTATCAGCTCTTCCACTTTTTTACCTACCGTCATCATCAGGTCGGCAAATTCGTCAACCAACACCACAATGTATGGTTCTTTTTTCAGCACCGGATGCTGGGCATCCATACTGTCACCCGGCTTCCAGTACGGGTCTGGAATCGGACGCATCATGCGATCGGCTTCAGCAATTTTTTCGTTATAACCCGCCAGATTACGCACACCCAGCGCAGACATCAGTTTATAACGACGCTCCATCTCGTTAACACACCAGCGCAGCGCGTTGGCGGCATCTTTCATATCAGTAACGACTTCCGTTAACAGATGCGGAATGCCTTCATAAACCGAAAGCTCCAGCATTTTCGGGTCGATCATGATGAAACGCACATCTTCTGGCTGTGCTTTATAAAGCATGCTCAGGATCATCGCGTTCACACCGACAGATTTACCGGAACCGGTAGTCCCCGCAACCAACAAGTGCGGCATTTTCGCCAGATCGGCAACCACCGGCTCACCGGCGATATCTTTACCCAGCACCACGGTTAATGGCGACGGATTATCGCGGAATTTGGCGTTATCCAAAACTTCGCGCAGATAAACGGTTTGTCGTTTTTTATTTGGTAACTCCAGACCTACATAGGGTTTGCCAGGAATAACTTCAACGACACGCACCGCCACCGTCGAAAGTGAACGGGCAAGGTCCCGTGACAAGTTAGAAATGCGCGCCGCTTTTACGCCAGGAGCCAGGTTAAGTTCAAAGCGAGTGATAACCGGCCCCGGAGAGTAATTGACGACATCGGCTTTAATACGGAAATCAGCCAGACGCGCTTCCACCAGGCGAGCCATTTGTTCAAGCACAAAGGTATCTACCGGCTCCACTTCGCTCGGCGGCGGTGTCAGCAAATCCAGAGAAGGCAGCGGCGTCGTCGGTTTATGCAACGGACGGCTGTCGCCATTACGCATCAACAGCGGATGAAGCAGGGTATCCTGCTGCTGCGGTGCAACCGGTTGTTGCGGCTGCTGATATTGTGGCTGCGGCGCAACCTGCTGTTGTGGCTGCTGATACTGCGGCTGCGGCGCAACCGGCTGTTGCGGCTGCTGATATTGCTGCTGTGGCGCAACCGGCTGTTGTGGCTGCTGATACTGCTGCTGCGGTGCAACCAGTTGTTGCGGCTGCTGTACAGGTTCAACAATTGGCGTAAACAACGGTTCGTGTGGACCATCATCCAGCAACGCTTTCATTGGCGAAAATTCAAAATCATCCAGCGAGAACGGATTCGCCCCAGCCGGTTGTTCGCCGGAATAACGTTGTTGTTGAGTTTGCGCAAACTGACGAGCCAGTTCAGCCTCTGCCGCAGCATCTGCATCTTCTGCGTTTACGGGCACATCATGTTGATACTGTTCGCCATAGCGTTGCTGCTGTGTCTGGGCGAACTGACGTGCCAGTTCATCCTGCTGCATCGCATCGATTTCATCATCGTTATACTGATCGCCAGAATCATACTGATTGCGCCGGGCTTCACGGGCTTTCTCTTCCGCCGCACGCTGTGAGGGCAGCTTAATACCGTAAGACGCCAGTTCACGACGAGTTGGCACGCGAATACGTTTCGGTCGTGGCAACTGCGGGCCAATTCCCTCTTTGACTTGCGGACGCGGTCCACCGCTATTTGCCAGACTGAAGACTGGCGCGGCAACGGTTGCGGCAGCCCCCGTCGCCAGTGTCGCTTTTTTCACGCCAGATGCCAGCGGAGAAACAGCGGCAGCGGCTTCTACTGGAGGTACTGCTGCAGCAGAAGGCGCTTTCAACGAAGATTTGATCGGTTCTGGTTCTTTAACCGGTTCTGGAATCGGTTGATACCAGGCCGCAAGTTGTTCACGTTCACGGGCTCGCTTCTCTTCCACTTCTTCAAAATAGTAAAGCGGCGGACGCGCGGGTTTTGTCTCTTCTACAACGGGTTCAGGCTCCACAACAGGCTGCTGTTCAACGGGTTGCGGCTGTTGGTACAACGGCTCCTGAGCGGCTGGCTGCTGATAAGTTTGCTCAGTCTGGTATGTAGACTGTGGAGCAAAAGTGGATTGCTGCTCTTCGGCTTGCCAGGCGTTACCTGCCACCGGTTGTTCTGGCGCAGGGGCATAATACGGCTGTTGCGCAGGCTGTTCCGGCGCAGTTGCGTAATACGGTTGCTGAACAGGTTGTTCCGCCGCAGGAGCGTAGTAAGGTTGTTGCACAGGTTGTTCAGCTGCAGGCGCATAATACGGCTGCTGTGGCTGTACAGGTTGTTGCAGCGGCTCATTATATTGCACTGCAGGCTGCGCA
Organism: Shigella sp. FC1567; assembly: GCF_001743015.1. Lineage (NCBI taxonomy): Bacteria > Pseudomonadati > Pseudomonadota > Gammaproteobacteria > Enterobacterales > Enterobacteriaceae > Shigella > Shigella sp. FC1567. Next base: position 55,385 of record NZ_MIIV01000502.1, on the reverse strand, counting down.
TATTGTGGCTGCTGTGGGTAACCTTCCGGTGCAGGAGCAATAACCGGCTCTCCCGTTTGTGGACCCGGTACAGGCTGCCAGGCTACTGTAGGTTGCGAAGGTGGAACATCAACAGAAGTAACAGGCGGCGTCTGGGTCACAGGTTCAACCGGCGCAGCCCAGCTTTGTGTCGCCGTGGTAGCAGCAGCTGCTACAGCAACAGGTTCGGTAATTGGCGCACCGTTTAATAATGGATCGTATTCGTCATATTCTGGCTGCGTTGCACGATTGCCCGAAAATAGGACGTCGTCCGGGTCGGCAGCCACACCGCGTGCAGTGTAGATAATCTCTTCTTCATCATCCATCCGCTTACCGGAGAACAACGCAGCGTCTGTTTGCCGCCCCATCGGATTAATGAATTTTTCCGCCAACCGTTTACGACGCGCTAGCGCGCCGCGAAGAATACGGGCACGGCGTGATTCATGCTGTTTGCCGTGGTTTTCATCTTCATACTCTTCGTCATCTTCATATTCATCTTCATCGACCCAGGTATCATCGCGACGGGTACGATTACTGGCGAAGGTGAGAATGTTTAAAATCCAGCCGCCGAGTTTTTCAGCAATGGTCACCCATGACCAACCGGTGAACAGCGTCAGGCCCGCAGCCCAAACGCAGAGCAGCGCAATAGTTCCCCCGCTACTGTGTAGCAGTGGTTGTAACGTAGTGCTTAGTAAGCTGCCAATGACGCCACCGGAGGCAAAATACCAGATATCGTCAGCGTTGATTGCCGCCAGACCACAGGAGGTAAGGATGAGCGCCAAAACGCCAATGATGCGTAACGAAACGGCAAAATAATCAATGTATTCGTCACTGGACTGATGACGCCAGGCAAACCAACAACCGCCGACAATAATGACGGGAATGGTGTAAGCCATCACGCCAAAAATAAAGAACAGCGTATCTGCCAGCCACGCACCGGGCATCCCACCTAAATTATGGATAGGTTCATGCCAGGCCGTTTGCGACCAGCTGGGGTCCGAAGGGTTAAAGCTTAGTAAGGCAGCCATCAACCAGACGGCAAACAGGACAATAAGGATCAGCAACGCTTCCAGAAGGCGACGGCCGCTACTTAACTTTGTCAATGTGACTTCTTTGTCTTCAGTGTATTCCTGGCTCAAGAAAGGCTCTCCAGGTTACAGGCTTTTCCTGCCCGATGCTAAAACGGACAACAGTACCAGGTTACCCCAGTACTGTTGCTGTATGGATTAACAGGAGTGTAATCAAAATACGCCGATTTTGCACCTGTTCCGTGTTAGCGCGTCTTAATAACCAGACGATTACTCTGCTTGACTTCTTCCATAACAACGTATGTCCGTGTGTCATTGACGCCAGGCAGACGCAGCAGGGTTTCCCCCAGCAACTTACGGTAAGCTGACATATCCGGCACGCGTGTTTTCAACAGGTAGTCGAAATCACCAGATACTAAATGACACTCCTGAATTTCTTCAAGTTTTTGTACAGCGGTATTGAATTGTTCAAACACATCCGGTGCGCCACGATTCAGAGTAATCTCAACGAATACCAGAAGTGATGCATCCAGATAATGGGGGTTAAGCAGCGCCGTATAGCCCTGAATAAACCCTTGTCTTTCCAGCCGACGCACACGCTCAAGGCACGGCGTTGGGGAAAGTCCCACACGTTTAGAAAGCTCGACGTTAGAAATACGCCCATCCTTTTGCAACTCATTAAGAATGTTACGATCGATACGGTCGAGATCTTTGCCAGGGCGCTTCTTGCTATCTACCATTATTATTGTCTCTCTGTATTCCTTCCCTACTCCTGTCTGACCCTGAAACATCACTGTTCAGAGTCGCTACCCGTCACGATAGACCGAAATCATGAAGATTCACGGCGCGCAATGCCTGGGTCTACGGTGAGAAGACCGTTGCCTTGTGGCAGCTATCGACATCACGAATGGCGTCTGTCCACGCCATACGTAGATTTCACTAGCACGGTAAACATGGTATTTACATGCATGGTTATGCGCATATAAGAATACTGTTTTTTTTCTTCCTCGAATGTTTTCGCAAAACACCAGGGGATTGTCAAAGCAAAACATCGATTTTTAGTACAACATGCCAGATATTCATTAACAGGGGCGTTTATTCATCATTTAATCAGCTTATAAAGCGGGAAATTTAAGTAGCAGAGGTGATAATGACGGGAGAATTTGACCTGCTTATCGATGCTGCCGATTGCACAAATTGTTAACAAAATCGTCATACTCTTTTTTTACGTCAGTAAATTCCCTACAATCCTGCCCATTGTCTGCCAACAACTATGGGGATCTCATGGGCACGACCAAACACAGTAAACTGCTTATCCTGGGTTCAGGCCCGGCGGGATACACCGCTGCTGTCTATGCGGCGCGCGCCAACCTGCAACCTGTGCTGATTACCGGCATGGAAAAAGGCGGCCAACTGACCACCACCACAGAAGTGGAAAACTGGCCTGGCGATCCAAACGATCTGACCGGTCCGTTATTAATGGAGCGCATGCACGAACATGCCACCAAATTTGAAACTGAAATCATTTTTGATCATATCAACAAGGTGGATCTGCAAAACCGTCCGTTCCGTCTGAATGGCGATAACGGCGAATACACTTGCGACGCGCTGATTATTGCCACCGGAGCTTCTGCACGCTATCTCGGCCTGCCCTCTGAAGAAGCCTTTAAAGGCCGTGGGGTTTCTGCTTGTGCAACCTGCGACGGTTTCTTCTATCGCAACCAGAAAGTTGCGGTCATCGGCGGCGGCAATACCGCGGTTGAAGAGGCGTTGTATCTGTCTAACATCGCTTCGGAAGTACATCTGATTCACCGCCGTGACGGTTTCCGCGCGGAAAAAATCCTCATTAAGCGTCTGATGGATAAAGTGGAGAACGGCAACATCATTCTGCACACCAACCGGACGCTGGAAGAAGTGACCGGCGATCAAATGGGTGTCACTGGCGTTCGTCTGCGCGATACGCAAAACAGCGATAACATCGAATCACTCGACGTTGCCGGTCTGTTTGTTGCTATCGGTCACAGCCCGAATACTGCCATTTTCGAAGGGCAGCTGGAACTGGAAAACGGCTACATCAAAGTACAGTCGGGTATTCATGGTAATGCCACCCAGACCAGCATTCCTGGCGTCTTTGCCGCGGGTGACGTGATGGATCATATTTATCGTCAGGCCATTACTTCGGCCGGTACAGGCTGCATGGCAGCACTTGATGCGGAACGCTACCTCGATGGTTTAGCTGACGCAAAATAATTTTACAAATCAGTAACAAAAGTAAAGAAGGCGACACCTTGCGACTATGGGTCGCCTTTATTTTTTCCCCGTTGTAACATTGCTCTGCAAATAATTCTGATAACTCACCTGCTAAGCGTGCAATGAATAAATCTCGTCAAAAAGAGTTAACCCGCTGGTTAAAACAGCAAAGCGTCATCTCCCAACGTTGGCTGAATATTTCTCGTCTGCTGGGCTTTGTGAGCGGCATATTGATCATTGCCCAGGCCTGGTTCATGGCGCGAATTCTGCAACATATGATTATGGAGAATATTCCCCGTGAAGCCCTGCTGCTTCCCTTTACGTTACTGGTTCTGACCTTTGTACTGCGCGCATGGGTGGTCTGGTTACGCGAACGGGTGGGTTATCACGCCGGGCAGCATATCCGCTTTGCCATCCGCCGGCAGGTTCTCGACCGTCTGCAACAAGCAGGGCCAGCGTGGATTCAGGGTAAACCTGCGGGGAGCTGGGCGACGCTGGTACTCGAGCAAATTGACGATATGCATGATTACTATGCACGCTACCTGCCGCAAATGGCGCTGGCAGTGTCGGTGCCGTTGCTGATTGTGGTGGCAATCTTCCCCTCAAACTGGGCTGCGGCGCTCATTCTGCTGGGCACTGCACCGTTAATTCCGTTGTTTATGGCGCTGGTTGGAATGGGGGCTGCCGATGCTAACCGACGTAACTTTCTCGCTCTTGCTCGCTTAAGTGGGCATTTCCTCGATCGCCTGCGCGGCATGGAAACATTGCGTATTTTTGGTCGTGGTGAAGCTGAAATTGAAAGTATTCGTTCTGCTTCGGAAGATTTCCGCCAACGGACAATGGAAGTGCTACGGCTGGCATTTTTATCCTCCGGCATTCTCGAATTTTTTACCTCGCTGTCAATTGCTCTGGTGGCGGTCTACTTTGGTTTTTCCTATCTTGGCGAGCTGGATTTTGGTCACTACGATACTGGCGTGACGCTGGCTGCGGGTTTTCTGGCCCTGATCCTTGCGCCAGAGTTTTTCCAGCCATTACGCGATCTCGGTACGTTTTATCATGCTAAAGCCCAGGCTGTTGGTGCAGCTGACAGTCTGAAAACGTTTATGGAAACCCCGCTCGCCCATCCGCAGTGTGGCGAGGTGGAATTAGCATCGACCGATCCGGTGACCATTGAGGCCGAGGATCTGTTTATCACGTCGCCGGAAGGTAAAACGCTGGCCGGACCGCTGAACTTTACTTTGCCAGCAGGCCAACGTGCCGTGTTGGTTGGTCGCAGCGGTTCAGGTAAAAGTTCACTGTTGAACGCGCTTTCTGGTTTTCTCTCATATCAGGGATCGCTACGAATCAACGGGATAGAATTACGCGATTTATCACCAGAATCATGGCGTAAACATCTCTCCTGGGTTGGGCAAAATCCACAATTACCGGCAGCAACATTACGGGATAACGTACTACTGGCGCGACCTGATGCCAGCGAACATGAATTACAAGCAGCGCTGGATAACGCCTGGGTCAGCGAGTTTCTACCGCTCCTGCCACAAGGCGTTGATACGCCTGTTGGCGACCAGGCTGCCCGCCTTTCCGTGGGGCAGGCGCAGCGCGTGGCGGTGGCCCGTGCGTTACTAAATCCCTGTTCGCTATTACTGTTGGATGAACCCGCTGCCAGCCTTGATGCTCACAGTGAACAGCGCGTAATGGAGGCGCTGAATGCCGCCTCTCTGCGCCAGACAACGTTAATGGTCACCCACCAGTTAGAAGATCTTGCTGACTGGGATGTCATTTGGGTTATGCAGGATGGCCGGATTATTGAGCAAGGACGTTACGCGGAATTAAGTGTGGCTGGTGGCCCATTCGCCACATTACTGGCCCATCGTCAGGAGGAGATTTAAATGCGCGCTTTGCTACCCTATCTAGCACTGTATAAACGTCATAAATGGATGTTAAGTCTTGGTATTGTGCTGGCAATTGTGACGCTGCTCGCCAGTATCGGACTGTTGACACTTTCCGGCTGGTTCCTCTCGGCCTCAGCGGTTGCGGGGGTTGCCGGACTGTACAGCTTCAACTATATGCTACCCGCTGCGGGCGTGCGTGGTGCCGCAATCACCCGTACTGCCGGGCGTTATTTTGAACGTCTGGTAAGTCACGACGCGACTTTCCGCGTGTTGCAGCATCTGCGCATTTACACCTTCAGCAAATTGTTGCCCCTCTCCCCTGCCGGACTGGCGCGCTATCGTCAGGGCGAATTGCTCAATCGCGTGGTGGCGGATGTTGATACGCTCGATCATCTTTACCTGCGCGTTATCTCGCCGCTGGTGGGCGCTTTTGTGGTGATTATGATGGTGACAATCGGGTTAAGTTTCCTTGATTTCACCCTCGCCTTTACGCTGGGCGGCATTATGTTACTGACGCTTTTCCTGATGCCACCGCTGTTTTATCGTGCGGGAAAAAGCACCGGGCAAAATCTGACTCATCTTCGCGGACAGTATCGCCAACAACTGACGGCCTGGCTGCAAGGGCAAGCTGAGCTGACCATTTTTGGTGCCAGCGATCGTTATCGCACGCAACTAGAGAATACAGAAATTCAATGGCTGGAAGCGCAACGCCGTCAATCTGAACTGACCGCATTGTCGCAAGCGATAATGCTGCTCATTGGCGCGTTAGCGGTGATCCTGATGCTGTGGATGGCGTCTGGCGGCGTTGGCGGCAATGCTCAACCCGGCGCGTTAATTGCCCTGTTTGTCTTCTGCGCGTTAGCCGCGTTTGAAGCACTGGCACCAGTAACGGGTGCATTTCAGCATCTGGGGCAAGTCATTGCCTCTGCCGTTCGGATCACTGATTTAACGGATCAAAAACCGGAAGTCACCTTCCCTGATACCCAAACTCGTGTTGCCGATCGCGTTTCGCTGACATTACGGGATGTTCAGTTCACTTATCCGGAGCAATCCCAACAGGCACTTAAAGGGATTTCTCTTCAGGTAAACGCCGGGGAACATATTGCGATTCTCGGGCGAACCGGATGCGGCAAATCAACACTGTTACAACTGCTGACCCGCGCTTGGGACCCGCAACAGGGCGAGATTTTGCTTAACGATAGCCCCATAGCCAGCCTGAATGAAGCGGCTCTACGACAGACCATCAGCGTTGTTCCTCAGCGAGTGCATCTGTTTAGCGCCACGCTGCGTGATAATCTGTTACTCGCCTCGCCTGGCAGTAGTGATGAGGCTCTGGCGGAGAGCTTGCGTCGCGTTGGTCTGGAGAAGCTGCTCGAGGATGCAGGTCTCAACAGTTGGTTAGGTGAAGGCGGACGCCAGCTCTCCGGTGGTGAACTGCGCCGTCTGGCTATCACCCGTGCGCTGTTACATGATGCGCCACTGGTGTTGCTGGATGAACCTACCGAAGGCTTAGATGCCACAACCGAAAGCCAGATCCTTGAATTGCTTGCAGAAATGATGCGTGAGAAAACGGTGTTAATGGTCACCCATCGACTTCGCGGACTCTCTCGTTTCCAACAAATAATAGTGATGGACAACGGGCAAATTATTGAGCAAGGTACTCACGCAGAGCTGCTTGCCAGACAGGGGCGTTATTACCAGTTCAAGCAGGGTTTGTAAGCTATTATTGAACGATCCGACTTGCGTGGAGTTTTGCGGTCATGCGCCTGGTTCAGCTTTCTCGCCATTCAATAGCCTTCCCTTCCCCGGAAGGCGCATTACGTGAGCCTAACGGCCTGCTGGCACTTGGGGGCGATCTTAGCCCTGCGCGCCTGTTAATGGCTTACCAGCGTGGTATTTTTCCGTGGTTTTCTCCAGGCGACCCCATCCTCTGGTGGTCGCCCGATCCCCGCGCGGTGCTATGGCCAGAATCACTGCATATCAGCCGTAGTATGAAGCGATTTCATAAACGCTCGCCCTATCGTGTCACGATGAATTACGCTTTTGGTCAGGTCATTGAAGGCTGTGCCAGCGATCGCGAAGAAGGAACCTGGATCACGCGTGGCGTGGTCGAAGCCTACCATCGCCTTCACGAACTCGGCCATGCCCACTCCATTGAAGTCTGGCGTGAAGATGAGCTTGTCGGCGGTATGTACGGCGTGGCCCAGGGAACGCTATTTTGTGGCGAGTCCATGTTCAGCCGGATGGAAAATGCGTCTAAAACGGCGCTTCTGGTATTCTGTAAGGAATTTATCGGTCATGGCGGTAAGCTTATCGACTGCCAGGTCCTTAACGATCACACAGCATCGCTTGGTGCCTGCGAAATTCCCCGCCGGGATTACCTTAATTATCTCAATCAAATGCGCCTCGGACGATTGCCGAATAATTTCTGGGTACCACGATGCTTGTTTTCACCACAAGAATGAATGTTTTCGGCACATTTCTCCCCAGAGTGTTATAATTGCGGTCGCAGAGTTGGTTACGCTCATTACCCCGCTGCCGATAAGGAATTTTTCGCGTCAGGTAACGCCCATCGTTTATCTCACCGCTCCCTTATACGTTGCGCTTTTGGTGCGGCTTAGCCGTGTGTTTTCGGAGTAATGTGCCGAACCTGTTTGTTGCGATTTAGCGCGCAAATCTTTACTTATTTACAGAACTTCGGCATTATCTTGCCGGTTCAAATTACGGTAGTGATACCCCAGAGGATTAGATGGCCAAAGAAGACAATATTGAAATGCAAGGTACCGTTCTTGAAACGTTGCCTAATACCATGTTCCGCGTAGAGTTAGAAAACGGTCACGTGGTTACTGCACACATCTCCGGTAAAATGCGCAAAAACTACATCCGCATCCTGACGGGCGACAAAGTGACTGTTGAACTGACCCCGTACGACCTGAGCAAAGGCCGCATTGTCTTCCGTAGTCGCTGATTGTTTTACCGCCTGATGGGCGAAGAGAAAGAACGAGTAAAAGGTCGGTTTAACCGGCCTTTTTATTTTGTGATATGTATGAAGTACTTTGGAAGTATAAGTCCGTAACTTGTCTCGATGTAGATATACTGCACAACTTGTTTACAGTATGAGCAAACAATAATTATCATTAAAATTCTTCTTGACCGTTTTACTCCAACTCCCTATAGTAGCGCCCCGTTGCCACCCATGAGGTTTGGTAGCAAAACAATTTGGTGAGGTGTCCGAGTGGCTGAAGGAGCACGCCTGGAAAGTGTGTATACGGCAACGTATCGGGGGTTCGAATCCCCCCCTCACCGCCATATTTAAAGAAGAGCTCGTACGAAAGTGCGAGCTTTTTTTTCGCATTTTATCTGTCTGTACGGCAGTGAACATGGTGGGCGGGTGGAGTATGTTACCTGTGAATTTCTAAGCTGCCTGTACGGCAGTGAACTCAAATACTACACGTTTAGCCCGTTGTAAATAAAGCAAAACCATCCCATTCTCCTGCAGCACCCTTTTTTATCCTTACCTTCCCGCAGCACTAATTATCAACAACTTACCATCATCATTAAAAAAAGGGTCTGAACCTCCTCCACCCCATAAACAAAAAGTCCGTAACCTCTTTCGAGATTACGGACTTGACCAACCTACCTAACAATCAGATTAATGCGCTGCTTCCGCCTTGTGCTTTTGTGCACTCTGGAATCCGTAAGTCAGCTCATTTTTCTCTTTATCCAGCGCGACGGTGACCTGACCGCCGTCCACCAGCGAACCAAACAGCAGTTCGTTGGCGAGCGTTTTTTTCAGGTTGTCCTGGATGACACGCGCCATCGGACGTGCGCCCATTGCCCGGTCGTAACCTTTCTCGGCCAGCCAGTTACGCGCTTCCTGGCTCACTTCCAGAGAAACACCTTTCTGATCCAGCTGAACCTGCAACTCGACGATGAATTTATCCACCACCTGATGGATCACGTCAGTTGACAGATGATCGAACCAGATAATGTTGTCGAGACGGTTACGGAATTCCGGTGTAAAGATCTTCTTGATCTCTTCCATCGCATCGGTGCTGTTATCCTGGTGGATAAGACCAATGGATTTACGCTCAGTTTCACGTACCCCGGCGTTGGTGGTCATCACCAGCACCACGTTACGGAAGTCCGCTTTGCGTCCGTTGTTATCGGTCAGCGTACCGTTGTCCATCACCTGCAACAGAATATTGAACACGTCCGGATGCGCTTTCTCGATTTCGTCCAGCAACAGCACCGCATGTGGATGCTTGATGACCGCATCAGTCAGCAAACCTCCCTGATCAAAACCAACGTATCCCGGAGGCGCACCAATCAGACGGCTGACGGTATGGCGTTCCATATACTCGGACATATCAAAGCGCAGCAGCTCAATGCCCAACGCTTTCGAAAGCTGTACCGTCACCTCTGTTTTCCCGACCCCGGTAGGGCCGGCAAACAGGAACGAACCAACCGGTTTATGTTCGTGACCTAAACCTGCACGCGCCATCTTAATGGCTTCAGTCAGCGCCTCAATGGCTTTATCCTGACCGAAGACCAGCATTTTCAGGCGATCGCGAGGTTTTTCAGGGTATCGCGGTCACTCTGAGAAACACTCTTCTCTGGAATGCGCGCAATACGGGCCACCACGGACTCAATATCCGCCACATTAACGGTTTTCTTGCGTTTGCTTACCGGCATCAGGCGTGCGCGAGCGCCCGCTTCGTCGATAACGTCAATGGCTTTATCCGGCAGATGACGATCGTTAATGTATTTCACCGCCAGCTCTACCGCTGCACGCACCGCTTTTGCGGTATAACGCACGTCGTGGTGCGCTTCATACTTCGGTTTCAGGCCATTGATGATTTGAACAGTTTCTTCGATCGACGGTTCAGTAATATCAATTTTCTGGAAGCGACGCGCCAGAGCACGGTCTTTCTCGAAAATGTTGCTGAACTCCTGATAGGTTGTCGAACCAATTACGCGAATTTTACCGCTGGAGAGCAACGGTTTGATCAGGTTAGCCGCATCGACCTGGCCACCAGACGCTGCACCCGCACCGATAATGGTGTGGATCTCATCAATAAACAGGATGCTGTTAGTGTCCTGCTCCAGCTGCTTGAGCAACGCTTTAAAACGTTTTTCAAAGTCGCCGCGATATTTAGTGCCCGCTAACAGAGAACCGATATCGAGAGAGTAAATCGTACAGTCAGCCATCACTTCCGGCACATCGCCCTGAACAATTCGCCAGGCAAGACCTTCCGCAATCGCGGTTTTACCGACACCAGATTCCCCCACCAGCAGCGGGTTGTTTTTACGGCGACGGCAGAGAACCTGAATAGCACGCTCCAGCTCCTTCTCACGACCAATCAGTGGGTCGATTCCGCCCACGCGCGCAAGCTGATTCAGGTTCGTCGTGAAATTCTCCATACGTTCCTCCCCACCAGCTTGTTCTTCGCTGTTTGGCTGGCTGCCAGGATCAGAAGACTGTGTCGGCTCGTCTTTACGCGTGCCATGAGAGATAAAGTTCACCACATCGAGACGGCTGACTTCATGTTTACGCAACAGATATGCCGCCTGCGACTCCTGTTCGCTAAAGATAGCGACCAGAACGTTTGCACCGGTTACCTCATTGCGACCGGAGGACTGGACATGGAAGACCGCACGTTGCAGTACACGCTGAAAACTCAGCGTCGGCTGTGTGTCGCGCTCCTCTTCACTGGCAGGCAGAACGGGTGTGGTTTGTTCAATAAAGGCTTCCAGTTCCTGACGGAGCGCAACCAAATCCACAGAACACGCTTCCAGCGCCTCCCGGGCAGATGGGTTACTGAGCAGCGCCAGTAACAAGTGCTCGACGGTCATAAACTCATGACGGTGCTCGCGCGCTCTGGCGAAAGCCATATTTAAACTGAGTTCCAGTTCTTGATTGAGCATAGGCACCTCCCCCAATTTTTATGCCTGCATTCAGGCTTTTTCTAGCGTACACAGCAATGGATGCTCATTCTCCCTCGCGTACTTGTTCACCATCGCCACTTTGGTTTCTGCAACCTCGGCGGTAAAGACTCCGCAAATGGCCTTCCCCTGGTAGTGAACAGCGAGCATCAATTGCGTTGCACGTTCTACATCATAAGAAAAGAATTTTTGTAACACGTCAATAACAAACTCCATCGGAGTGTAATCATCATTGACTAATATCACTTTATACATAGATGGCGGTTTTAGCGCGTCGCGAACTTTTTCTTCCGCCAGTTGATCAAAGTCCAGCCAGTCGTTCGTTTTACCCATTGTCAGTTATCATCTTCGGTTACGGTTATCGGCAGAACGCCCTGCCGCTGACAAGAGCTTATTTGCCTGACCAATCTACTCCACATGATAGATAACTATCATCTATCGTTGGCATCAGCGACATCTGTCACATTCCTGTCAATAGCGTTAACTGCTTCAAATTTTTGATTCATACCTGCCCCCTGGCCCCTGTCAAACGCTTGACGGCTCGCCCTAATTCTCTAAATTGTATTTCTAGAGTTGGCGAGGTTTTGAACAGCCCCCTCTCTGACCCCGGTTTATTCCATCTTACTTGTATAAGATTTGCGAAGGATGTCGAAGCATGGAAAAGGGTACTGTTAAGTGGTTCAACAATGCCAAAGGGTTTGGTTTCATCTGCCCTGAAGGCGGCGGCGAAGATATTTTCGCTCATTATTCCACCATTCAGATGGATGGTTACAGAACGCTAAAAGCTGGACAATCCGTTCAGTTTGATGTCCACCAGGGGCCAAAAGGCAATCACGCCAGTGTTATTGTGCCCGTCGAAGTAGAAGCGGCAGTCGCATAGCTCTTCTGTCTCATTGTGTACATCCTAAAGGCAAAATGCCAGCCCGATCGGCTGGCATTTTTATCTCAAAAATTACTCTCGTACCAGAGCATCTACTGGATCCAGTCGTGCCGCATTTCGTGCGGGTAACCATCCAAATAAAATCCCGGTGGCCGTCGAGCAGAGAAACGCCAGCAGCAGTGCCAACGGTGAAAAACCAATCTCCCAGCCGGGTAAGAAAAGCTGCAAGGTGAAAGCAATTAACAGTGACAGCGTTATTCCCAACGCGCCACCGACCAAGCAAACCAGTACGGCTTCGATCAGGAACTGTTGCAAAACATCGCTTGCTCGCGCACCTACAGCCATGCGAATGCCAATTTCCCGCGTCCGCTCGGTCACTGACACCAGCATAATATTCATTACACCAATACCGCCCACCACCAGCGAAATCACCGCCACCAGCGTCAGAAACAGTTGTAAAGTACGTGTGGTCTTTTCAACAGTTTTCAAGACGCCGTCCATGTTCCAGGTAAAGAAATCCTTCTTTCCGTGGCGCAGTGAAAGTAAACGCGTGAGTTGCTGTTCCGCCTCGGCGCTGTCAAATCCTTCTTTTACCCTGACAGTAATGGAGTTCAGCCACGACTGGCCCATAACTCGCCCGGACATCGTGCTGTAAGGTAGCCAGACACGCAGCACTTTACTGCTACCAAACATCGACTGTTTTTCTTCCGCCACACCAATGACTCTGGCGGGCATATTGCCGACCAGAATCACCTCGCCAACCACATCTGCTTTATGGGGGAAAAGCTGGCGGCGAGTATTACTGTCGAGAACCACGACCTGCGCACGACCGTTCAGCTGCTCCTGATTAAAGGTGTTTCCTTCACTGAAGGTCATGCCATAGACATTAAAATAATCGCCGCTCACGCCATTGGCACTGGCAGCAACATCAACATTGTTATAACGCAGGCGCAGGTTTTGCGAGACGGCAGGTGTGGCTGAGGCGACCCACGGTTGTTTTTGGATGGCGATTAAGTCGTCGTACTTCAGCGCCTGCTGATATTGCGGATCGTCATCGCCAAAATCTTTCCCGGGATAGACATCAATAGTATTCGTACCAATAGAACGAATATCCGCCAGCACCATTTGTTTGGCGGCGTCACCCACCACGACAATGGAAACCACCGACGCAATACCGATAATAATCCCCAGCATGGTCAGTAAAGTACGCATTTTATTCGCTGCCAGCGCCCGCCATGCCATCGTCAGCGCCTCGTTAAAACCGCTGACAAACTGCCGCCAGCCAGACACCGTGTTGACAACAGGCTCCGTCCCGCCAGCAACATTCACTTTTTCAATGGCGGGAGGATTGCGCACAATTTCGCCGTCGCGAATTTCGATCACCCGCTCGGCCTGAGCAGCGACCTGCGGATCGTGGGTGACGATAATCACCATATGCCCGCGATCGCGCAGCTGATGCAGGATCGCCATCACCTCTTCGCCAGAATGGCTGTCCAGTGCGCCGGTTGGTTCATCGGCAAGAATTACCTGACCGCCGTTCATCAATGCCCGCGCGATGCTGACGCGCTGTTGCTGACCACCCGAAAGCTGTGCCGGATAATACTCTGTACGGTCTTCCAGCCCCAGTCGTTGCAGTAACTCCTGGGCGCGAAGCAGCCGCTGTTTCCGCTCAAGACCGGCATAGACGGCGGGTACTTCAACGTTCTGCTCGGCGGTTAAATGCGAAAGTAAATGGTAACGCTGGAAAATAAAGCCGAAATGCTCGCGGCGCAGTTGCGCCAGCGCATCGGCGTCCAGTGTGGCAACATCCTGACCGGCGACGCGATAGGTGCCGCTGGTGGCCTTATCCAGACAGCCGAGAATATTCATCAGGGTCGATTTACCGGAACCTGAAGCGCCAACAATCGCTACCATCTCACCGGCATAAATATCGAGGGTGATGCCCTTCAGCACCTCAACCTGCTCATCACCGGCAGGATAGCTGCGACGAATATCCTTTAATTCGAGCAAAGGCGTCATTGTGCAGCTCCTGGTTTGGCCTCACCAATCACCACTTCATCGCCCGCTTCCAGCCCTTTGACAATCTCAACATCGGTATCGTTACGTGCGCCAATCGTCACTTCACGCTCGCGTGTTTCACCATTACGCAACAATTTGACTTTATAACGATTATCGCCAACCGGATCGCCTAACGCCGACAGAGGGATCGTCAGCACATTTTTCACATCGGTGAGCTGAATATGCACTTGCGCAGTCATATCCAGCCGCAGCAAACCATTGGGGTTGGGGACTTCAAAACGGGCGTAATAGAAAATAGCGTCGTTAACCTTTTCCGGCGTCGGTAGTACATCCTTGATTTGCCCCTCGTAGCGCGTCAGTGGATCGCCAAGCACCGTAAACCAAGCTTTTTGCCCCGGCTTCAGGTGGATTACATCCGCTTCAGAAACCTGCGCTTTTACCAGCATGGTGCTCATATCTGCCAGCGTCAGAATGTTCGGTGCTTGTTGTGCGGCAATCACCGTCTGGCCTTGCAGAGTGGTGATTTGCGTGACTTCCCCGGCCATCGGGGCAACGATGCGAGTGTAATCGAGATTGGTTTTAGCCGTATCGAGAGAAGCCTGATTGCGCTTGATTTCCGCGTCAATGGTGCCAATTTGCGCCTGTTTCACAGCCATCTCCGTCGCGGCGGTGTCGAGATCCTGCTGTGAAACCGCCTGCGTTTGTGCCAGACGTTGCTGACGGGAATACGTCACCCGCGCCAGTTTCAGCTCCGCTTCCGCCTGCTGCCGCTGCGCACGTAGCTCCATCAGCGTTGCTTCGACCTCCTTAATCTGGTTTTCAGCCTGTTCAGGATCAATAACCCCTAAAAGCTGGTCTTTTTTTACTTTATCGCCAATCGCCACCGACAGAGTTTTCAACTGACCGCTGACCTGCGCGCCCACATCAACCTTACGCAGCGCGTCCAGCTTTCCGGTCGCCAGCACGCTTTGCTGTAAATCACCGGGGCGCACAATCAGTGTCTGATAAGTCGGCACGGGTGCGTTAAGAATTCTCCATAACGTAATCAGTCCGGCGATGACTATCACCAGCGCAATAACGTAACGCTTCTTCACGGTTTTCCGCTTTTTCATAAATATTCTGAATACTCCATATGCCAATCCGGGTCATTAACTTCAACGAAATATCAACAAAACCCTAAAATTTACGTTAGTAATCACACTATTGATGTTTGGTTAAGATACGCAATGGTGAAATCGACGTCATGTATAACCAATGATTTCATGAATATGTCGCAGCTAACTGAACGGACCTTTACGCCATCTGAATCTCTCAGCAGCCTGTCACTTTTTCTTAGTCTGGCACGTGGACAGTGTCGGCCGGGTAAATTCTGGCATCGCCGTAGTTTTCGCCAGAAATTTTTGCTGCGCTCGTTGATTATGCCGCGTTTAAGCGTTGAGTGGATGAACGAACTTTCCCACTGGCCTAATCTCAATGTGTTGTTAACGCGCCAGCCGCGACTGCCTGTGCGTCTGCATCGCCCTTACCTTGCGGCGAATCTTAGCCGTAAGCAATTGCTGGAGGCGTTACGTTACCATTATGCGTTACTCCGCGGATGTATGTCGGCGGAAGAATTCAGCTTATATTTGAATACCCCCGGGCTGCAACTGGCGAAGCTGGAAGGCAAAAACGGCGAGCAGTTCACGCTTAAGCTGACCATGATGATCTCAATGGATAAAGAAGGTGACAGCACAATCCTGTTTCGCAACAGCGAAGGTATTCCTCTGGCAGAGATCACGTTTACCCTGTGTGAATATCAGGGGAAAAGAACGATGTTTATTGGCGGACTGCAAGGCGCAAAATGGGAAATTCCACATCAGGAAATCCAGAATGCGACGAAAGCCTGCCACGGGCTATTTCCCAAACGCCTCGTGATGGAAGCGGCCTGTCTGTTTGCCCAACGTTTGCAGGTAGAGCAGATTATTGCCGTCAGCAATGAAACGCATATTTACCGCAGCCTGCGTTATCGCGATAAAGAAGGCAAGATCCACGCTGATTACAACGCTTTCTGGGAATCGGTTGGCGGCGTATGTGATGCTGAACGCCATTACCGCCTTCCAGCACAGATAGCACGAAAAGAGATTGCCGAAATCGCCAGTAAAAAACGGGCTGAATACCGTCGGCGCTATGAGATGCTCGACGCTATTCAGCCACAAATGGCCACGATGTTTCGCGGTTAATCCGCGCGACCGCGCGCCAGCCACAGCACGCGTGAGAACATTTTTTTCAGCAGCGTCGGTACGGAGTCCACACCACGACGTCCTGCCTCTATTGCCACTTCAATGGCAAGATCGGGTTTGGAAGAGCGATGGATCGCTTTCGAGATAATTTTGCGTAGATTCATCGGTACATTTTCCGGGATTTGCGCCACGCGGTGGAACACATCGGAAAATCCCTGGCGATACATAAAATGTTCCATATCCAGCGCCGGTAACGCCGTTAAATGTTCTCGTTCGGCTTCCCGATCGTTATTCAACAGGCTGCGTACCGTAGCGGCATATTTCTTCCCTGCTTCATCGCCATCGACCAGTACATGCCATTCAATCCCCATTCGGCGGGCAAATTTAACCAGTGGCTTTAGCCCGGACTGGGCAAACTCAATGACCTTGATCCCTTCGGCATCAAAATGATGTCCGCACTGACGCGCCAGTTCATTGATAACCCAGGTTTCCGTTTCCCCTTCCACCAGCAACCAGCAGCGTGCAAACAGCGATGACGGACGGTTAAAACGAATGTGAAAGGATATGCGTCGGCTATCTTCGGTACTCAAGCCACTCGGCCCCAGACGCCAGGCGGCAACGCGCGAGGACTCACGTACCAGTCGGCAAACATGCTCTACCGGCGTTAACGAAAGCAACTCACCCGAGTTGGTGGTGGCAATGCGCTGCAATGGCAGAAGATTCAACAGATGCCAGGCAACTGAAAGCATAATGGGGTGTAAACGGGTTTCTGGATCTTCGATCAGCAACAATGGACGCGCGTCTTTATCCAGTCTCAATGTGCCTTTTGCCTGCAATAAAGTAGCAAACAGGCCGAGCAAAATAACCCGATACGAGCGCCCTCCAGGTCGGTCAATCATCCGGTTGATGATGTCCAGATAGCGCCAGCTTCGTTGCTCATTGCTGGCCCGCCGCCGCATTAAACGATATCGCGCCTGTCCGGCCCCCTGCTCAGAGAAATAATGCTCAAGCAGCTGTACCATTGCGGAAAGTCCCTGACGAATCTGCCCATCAGAGAGATTTTGCGGATGTGAGGATAACTCACGGGCGAGGAAATCGAGCTGGCGCGCGGTGACTTCCACATTAGGGACATTTGGCACCGTGCCGTTACGAATACGGCGCATAAAACGGGCATCACGCAAGCGCAGCACCGGCATTAAACGCACCAGATGGCGTGCCTGATCGTTAATATCCTCGACATCAATCGGATGTCCGTCTTTATCGAGAAAACTGCGCAGTGTCATCACGCTGCCGTCTTCCGCACTCTCCCCTTCCAGACGATAAAAAATACGGTGATAGCCATCGGTGCATGGCGTCCAGCACGCTTCCAGCGGCCGATAACGGCGAACCCGATGTCGGCCTGGCAGCGATTCGCGGAAGGTCAAAATAATATGCAGATGATGTTCTCGCCCGTTGATATCTCCCGGCGGGAACCAGAAATCGTCGCGCTCAAAATGGTAGAGATCTGATTCTGGCGATAGCAGCAGGGTTAAGGCGTCCAGCAAGCTGGATTTACCCCACGCGTTCTCCCCAATCAGGACGTTGTTTTGTTCCAGCATCAACGACAAACGGTTGATACCGCGAAAACCCACAATTTCAACGCGCTCAAGAATCATATCCCCTCCAGAAATATGTGACTTATCCTTTACGCTGGCAGTATAACGGGAAAGGCCTTGCTAATACGTGATGACATCACATTTAAGCATGGCAAATGTCTGAAAAATGAGCGAATAATCGCGTTATACTCCCTCTTGCTGATAAGTCTGCAAAAACAACAAAATCAAATAATTAGCATGATATATTATTTTTTATTACGCCTAAAGGATTAAATCTTTTGCGTGCACTACACTGTCAATCAGACAAATGACTATATGGGGCAACCCGCTGTTGCCCTAAATCAAATTTACTGGATTTATTTATCTGGTGAATGACTCGCCTTCGTTTTTAAAATAGCCGCGCATTATTTCCGTCGTCATTTTTTTACGACGACCCTATAAAACGACCATATTTTTCACAGGGTCAATTTTTAATTGAGGTGGATATGTTCAGAAAATTAGCAGCTGAATGTTTTGGTACTTTCTGGCTTGTTTTTGGTGGCTGTGGTAGTGCTGTACTGGCCGCAGGCTTCCCGGAATTAGGCATTGGTTTTGCCGGCGTGGCGTTGGCGTTCGGTCTGACCGTTCTGACGATGGCCTTTGCTGTTGGTCATATTTCTGGTGGTCATTTTAACCCGGCGGTCACTATTGGTTTATGGGCTGGCGGACGTTTTCCGGCAAAAGAAGTCGTTGGCTACGTAATTGCCCAGGTTGTCGGCGGTATTGTTGCAGCGGCGCTGCTGTATTTAATTGCCAGTGGTAAAACGGGTTTTGACGCGGCAGCCAGCGGTTTTGCTTCTAACGGTTATGGCGAGCATTCACCAGGCGGTTATTCCATGCTTTCCGCGCTGGTAGTTGAACTGGTATTGAGTGCAGGTTTCCTGTTGGTGATCCACGGCGCAACCGCCAAATTCGCGCCGGCAGGTTTTGCGCCGATCGCTATTGGTCTGGCCTTAACCCTGATTCACTTAATTAGTATTCCGGTGACTAACACTTCTGTTAACCCGGCGCGCAGCACCGCGGTTGCTATCTTCCAGGGCGGCTGGGCATTAGAACAACTGTGGTTCTTCTGGGTGGTGCCAATTGTCGGCGGCATTATCGGTGGTCTGATTTACCGGACCCTGCTGGAAAAGCGTGATTAATTAACGCAGAAGGCCTAGCGTAATGTCAGGCTTTTTTTAAGATGTTGTTATATGTTGATTCATCATCTTGTTGCGCTCCTTTCATGAGCTAAGCCACATATTGCCACTGGCGCAAGGAGCGCGCAGGGGGCGGCCAATCGCCGCCGCCCCCTGCCCCCCCGGGCTCTGGCGAACAAAATCGCCGCTGCGCGGTGCCCTCGACTTATCCCTTACGGCTACCGGGTCGGGCGCGAGGTAACATCCCTGTAAAACGCGCCCTCAGCCCACATCCATGTGGGCTGCCCCGGCCTTCAGGGAACGCCTCGGCGATTTTGACGCCACCAACATCGGTGCAGTTTGTAATTAAAGCGCAAGAATATCTTTAAATGAAAACGAATACTCTACTGCTCCTTATGCATAACATTTCCTTTTAATTGCAACTTTACTCGTCCTTCCGCTTTCAGTAGTGTGTCATCGCGCATTTCGACTTCATCTTTGCAAGGACTGGGTTTTCATGTTTTCTGGGCTGTTAATCATTCTGGTTCCCCTGATTGTGGGTTACCTCATTCCGCTTCGCCAACAAGCTGCGTTAAAAGTTATTAATCAGCTATTAAGCTGGATGGTTTACCTTATTCTCTTTTTTATGGGTATCAGTCTGGCGTTTCTCGATAACCTCGCCAGTAACCTGTTGGCGATTCTGCATTATTCTGCCGTCAGTATTACCGTTATTTTACTGTGTAATATTGCCGCCCTGATGTGGCTGGAGCGAGGCCTGCCGTGGCGCAACCACCATCAGCAAGAAAAACTCCCGTCGCGTATTGCGATGGCGCTGGAGTCGCTAAAACTGTGCGGCGTAGTAGTGATTGGTTTTGCCATTGGTCTGAGTGGACTGGCTTTCTTACAACACGCGACCGAAGCCAGTGAATACACGTTAATTTTGCTACTTTTCCTCGTTGGTATTCAGTTGCGCAATAATGGCATGACCTTAAAGCAGATTGTCCTTAATCGCCGGGGAATGATTGTCGCCGTGGTGGTGGTTGTCAGTTCATTAATTGGTGGTTTAATTAACGCCTTTATTCTTGATCTCCCCATCAATACCGCGCTGGCAATGGCCTCCGGTTTCGGCTGGTATTCTCTTTCCGGTATTTTATTGACCGAATCTTTTGGTCCGGTAATCGGGAGCGCGGCGTTTTTTAATGATCTGGCCCGTGAACTGATTGCTATTATGTTGATCCCTGGGCTGATTCGCCGCAGCCGCTCTACTGCACTGGGCTTATGCGGTGCCACATCAATGGATTTCACCCTGCCCGTTCTTCAACGTACTGGCGGGCTGGATATGGTCCCGGCGGCAATTGTTCACGGTTTTATTCTTAGCCTGTTAGTGCCGATCCTCATCGCCTTTTTCTCTGCGTAATACCTCTCTGGCGGTAGATCCCTGCCGCCAAAATTGCGCTAAATCAATCTCCCTTAAAGTTGCATGAAAAATCCCTTTTATCCCCGCGTTAAGCGTCTTAACCTTAAACATGTATATTAAATATAACTTTAAAAGGTGTGATCATGTTTTGTGTGCAATGTGAACAAACTATCCGTACTCCGGCAGGAAACGGCTGCTCATACGCGCAGGGGATGTGTGGTAAAACGGCGGAAACTTCTGACCTTCAGGATTTACTCATCGCGGCGCTGCAAGGGCTTTCTGCCTGGGCGGTAAAAGCGCGTGAATACGGCATCATCAACCACGATGTTGACAGCTTCGCGCCACGTGCCTTTTTCTCAACCCTGACCAACGTTAACTTCGATTCTCCGCGTATTGTCGGCTACGCTCGTGAAGCGATTGCCTTGCGCGAGGCGCTGAAAGCACAATGCCTGGCTGTAGATGCCACGCGCGCGTCGATAACCCGATGGCTGACCTGCAACTGGTGAGCGATGATCTCGGCGAGCTGCAACGTCAGGCAGCAGAATTTACCCCTAACAAAGATAAAGCGGCGATTGGCGAAAACATTCTCGGCCTGCGTCTGCTGTGCCTGTATGGCCTGAAAGGTGCGGCGGCCTATATGGAACACGCGCATGTTCTCGGTCAATACGACAACGATATTTATGCCCAGTACCATAAAATCATGGCGTGGCTGGGGACCTGGCCTGCCGATATGAACGCGCTTCTTGAGTGTTCAATGGAAATCGGCCAGATGAACTTCAAAGTGATGAGCATTCTGGATGCAGGCGAAACCGGTAAATACGGTCACCCGACGCCAACCCAGGTCAACGTCAAAGCGACGGCGGGTAAATGCATTCTGATTTCCGGTCACGATCTCAAAGATCTCTACAACCTGCTGGAACAGACCGAAGGCACGGGCGTTAATGTCTACACCCACGGCGAAATGCTGCCTGCGCATGGCTACCCGGAGCTGCGTAAATTCAAGCATCTGGTCGGTAACTACGGCAGCGGCTGGCAGAATCAGCAAGTGGAGTTCGCTCGTTTCCCTGGCCCCATCGTGATGACCTCGAACTGCATCATCGACCCAACCGTAAGCGCTTATGACGATCGTATCTGGACCCGCAGCATTGTTGGCTGGCCTGGCGTGCGTCATCTGGACGGTGATGATTTCTCTGCGGTTATCACCCAGGCGCAACAGATGGCAGGCTTCCCGTACAGCGAAATTCCGCACCTTATCACCGTGGGTTTTGGTCGCCAGACGCTGCTTGGCGCTGCTGATACGCTGATTGATCTGGTGAGCCGTGAAAAACTGCGTCATATCTTCCTGCTTGGTGGCTGTGACGGCGCACGCGGCGAGCGCCACTACTTCACCGATTTCGCCACCATCGTGCCGGATGACTGCCTGATCCTGACCCTCGCCTGTGGTAAATATCGCTTTAACAAACTTGAGTTTGGCGATATCGAAGGTCTGCCGCGTCTGGTAGATGCAGGTCAATGTAACGATGCTTACTCAGCGATTATTCTGGCTGTCACTCTGGCAGAGAAACTGGGCTGTGGTGTGAACGATCTGCCGCTGTCGCTGGTGCTCTCCTGGTTTGAACAGAAAGCGATCGTCATTCTGCTGACGCTGCTTTCTCTGGGCGTGAAAAATATCGTCACCGGCCCGACTGCACCTGGTTTCCTGACACCAGACCTGCTGGCGGTGCTGAACGAGAAATTCGGCCTGCGTTCTATCACCACTGTTGAAGAAGACATGAAGCAACTGTTGAGCGCGTAAGGAGTTTGTCGATGACGATGCCAACGAATCAATGCCCGTGGCGGATGCAGGTTCATCACATTACGCAAGAAACGCCGGATGTGTGGACGATTTCCCTGATTTGCCACGATTACTACCCATATCGCGCCGGGCAATATGCACTGGTCAGCGTGCGAAACTCAGCGGAAACGCTGCGTGCTTACACCATTTCCTCCACGCCAGGCGTGAGTGAATATATCACCCTGACCGTGCGGCGGATTGATGACGGTGTCGGCTCCCAGTGGCTGACGCGCGATGTAAAACGCGGTGATTATCTCTGGCTTTCGGACGCGATGGGGGAATTTACCTGCGACGATAAAGCAGAAGATAAATTCCTGTTGCTGGCGGCAGGCTGCGGCGTCACGCCGATTATGTCGATGCGTCGCTGGCTTGCGAAGAACCGTCCACAGGCCGATGTGCGGGTGATCTACAACGTGCATACGCCGCAGGATGTTATTTTCGCCGATGAGTGGCGTAACTATCCGGTAACGCTGGTGGCAGAAAATAACGTTACCGAAGGCTTTATCGCTGGTCGTCTCACTCGAGAACTGCTGGCAGGTGTACCTGACTTAGCTTCACGTACCGTGATGACCTGCGGCCCGGCTCCGTATATGGATTGGGTAGAGCAGGAAGTGAAAGCGCTCGGCGTGACGCGTTTCTTTAAAGAGAAATTCTTCACCCCAGTAGCAAAAGCGGCGACCAGCGGTCTGAAATTCACCAAACTGCAACCGGCACGAGAATTTTACGCCCCGGTTGGCACCACGCTACTGGAGGCGCTGGAAAGCAATAACGTTCCGGTTGTCGCTGCCTGCCGTGCGGGTGTTTGCGGCTGCTGTAAGACAAAAGTGGTTTCCGGTGAATATACGGTGAGCAGTACAATGACGCTGACCGACGCCGAAATCGCTGAAGGTTACGTACTGGCCTGCTCCTGCCATCCGCAGGGGGATTTGGTTCTCGCATAATCGCCTTATGCCCGATGATATTCCTTTCATCGGGCTATTTAACCGTTAGTGCCTCCTTTCTCTCCCATCCCTTCCCCCTCCGTCAGATGAACTAAACTTGTTACCGTTATCACATTCAGGAGATGGAGAACCATGAAACAAACGGTTGCAGCTTATATCGCCAAAACACTCGAATCGGCAGGGGTGAAACGCATCTGGGGAGTCACAGGCGACTCTCTGAATGGTCTTAGTGACAGTCTTAATCGCATGGGCACCATCGAGTGGATGTCCACCCGCCACGAAGAAGTGGCGGCCTTTGCCGCTGGCGCTGAAGCACAACTTAGCGGAGAACTGGCGGTCTGCGCCGGATCGTGCGGCCCCGGCAACCTGCACTTAATCAACGGCCTGTTTGATTGCCACCGCAATCACGTTCCGGTACTGGCGATTGCCGCTCATATTCCCTCCAGCGAAATTGGCAGCGGCTATTTCCAGGAAACCCACCCACAAGAGCTATTCCGCGAATGTAGTCACTATTGCGAGCTGGTTTCCAGCCCGGAGCAGATCCCACAAGTACTGGCGATTGCCATGCGCAAAGCGGTGCTTAACCGTGGCGTTTCGGTTGTCGTGTTACCAGGCGACGTGGCGTTAAAACCTGCGCCAGAAGGGGCAACCACGCACTGGTATCATGCGCCACAACCAGTCGTGACGCCGGAAGAAGAAGAGTTACGCAAACTGGCGCAACTGCTGCGTTATTCCAGCAATATCGCCCTGATGTGTGGCAGCGGCTGCGCGGGGGCGCATAAAGAGTTAGTTGAGTTTGCCGGGAAAATTAAAGCGCCTATTGTTCATGCCCTGCGCGGTAAAGAACATGTCGAATACGATAATCCGTATGATGTTGGAATGACCGGGTTAATCGGCTTCTCGTCAGGTTTCCATACCATGATGAACGCCGACACGTTAGTGCTACTCGGCACGCAATTTCCCTACCGCGCCTTCTACCCGACCGATGCCAAAATCATTCAGATTGATATCAACCCAGCCAGCATCGGCGCTCACAGCAAGGTGGATATGGCACTGGTCGGCGATATCAAGTCGACTCTGCGTGCATTGCTTCCATTGGTGGAAGAAAAAGCCGATCGCAAGTTTCTGGATAAAGCGCTGGAAGATTACCGCGACGCCCGCAAAGGGCTGGACGATTTAGCTAAACCGAGCGAGAAAGCCATTCACCCGCAATATCTGGCGCAGCAAATTAGTCATTTTGCCGCCGATGACGCTATTTTCACCTGTGACGTTGGTACGCCAACGGTGTGGGCGGCACGTTATCTAAAAATGAACGGCAAGCGTCGCCTGTTAGGTTCGTTTAACCACGGTTCGATGGCTAACGCCATGCCGCAGGCGCTGGGTGCGCAGGCGACAGAGCCAGAACGTCAGGTGGTCGCCATGTGCGGCGATGGCGGTTTTAGCATGTTGATGGGCGATTTCCTCTCAGTAGTGCAGATGAAACTGCCAGTGAAAATTGTCGTCTTTAACAACAGCGTGCTGGGCTTTGTGGCGATGGAGATGAAAGCTGGTGGCTATTTGACTGACGGCACCGAACTACACGACACAAACTTTGCCCGCATTGCCGAAGCGTGCGGCATTACGGGTATCCGTGTAGAAAAAGCGTCTGAAGTTGATGAAGCCCTGCAACGCGCCTTCTCCATCGACGGTCCGGTGCTGGTGGATGTGGTGGTCGCCAAAGAAGAGTTAGCCATTCCACCGCAGATCAAACTCGAACAGGCCAAAGGATTTAGCTTGTATATGTTGCGCGCAATCATCAGCGGACGCGGCGATGAAGTGATCGAACTGGCGAAAACGAACTGGCTAAGGTAAAAAGGGTGGCATTTCCCGTCATAATAAGGACATGCCATGATTGATTTACGCAGTGATACCGTTACCCGACCGAGCCGCGCCATGCTCGAAGCGATG
Organism: Shigella sp. FC1567; assembly: GCF_001743015.1. Taxonomy (NCBI): domain Bacteria; kingdom Pseudomonadati; phylum Pseudomonadota; class Gammaproteobacteria; order Enterobacterales; family Enterobacteriaceae; genus Shigella; species Shigella sp. FC1567. Next base: position 30,242 of record NZ_MIIV01000502.1, on the reverse strand, counting down.
ATGGCCGCCCCGGTTGGGGACGACGTTTACGGAGACGACCCTACCGTTAATGCTCTGCAGGACTATGCAGCAGAGCTTTCCGGTAAAGAAGCCGCCATTTTTCTGCCTACCGGCACTCAGGCCAACCTGGTCGCTCTGCTCAGTCACTGCGAACGTGGCGAAGAGTATATTGTCGGTCAGGCCGCGCATAACTATCTGTTTGAAGCCGGTGGCGCAGCGGTGCTGGGCAGTATTCAGCCGCAACCCATCGACGCGGCAGCCGACGGCACGCTACCGCTGGATAAAGTGGCGATGAAAATCAAACCCGACGATATCCATTTCGCCCGCACCAAATTACTCAGTCTGGAAAACACCCACAACGGCAAAGTGCTGCCGCGTGAATACCTGAAAGAAGCATGGGAATTTACCCGCGAGCGCAATCTGGCGCTGCATGTTGACGGTGCGCGCATCTTTAATGCCGTGGTGGCTTACGGCTGCGAACTGAAAGAGATCACGCAATATTGTGATTCGTTCACCATTTGCCTGTCGAAAGGTCTTGGGACGCCTGTCGGTTCATTACTCGTCGGTAATCGTGATTACATTAAACGTGCCATCCGCTGGCGGAAAATGGCCGGTGGCGGGATGCGTCAGTCCGGGATTCTGGCTGCCGCCGGGATGTATGCCCTGAAAAATAACGTCGCACGGTTGCAGGAAGATCACGACAACGCCGCCTGGATGGCGGAGCAACTGCGTGAAGCAGGCGCGGATGTGATGCGTCAGGACACTAATATGCTGTTTGTTCGCGTCGGGGAAGAAAATGCTGCCGCGTTAGGCGAATACATGAAAGTGAGAAACGTGCTGATTAACGCCTCGCCGATTGTCCGCCTGGTGACGCATCTTGACGTCTCGCGCGAACAACTGGCGGAAGTCGCCGCCCACTGGCGCGCATTCCTGGCGCGTTAAGGAGAGAGACGTGCCGCAACGCATTTTAGTTCTCGGTGCCAGTGGCTACATTGGTCAGCATCTGGTGCGCACACTCAGCCAGCAAGGGCATCAGATCCTGGCGGCGGCACGTCATGTCGACAGGCTTGCAAAGCTGCAACTGGCAAACGTCAGTTGCCATAAAGTCGATCTCAGCTGGCCGGATAACCTTCCGGCCCTGTTGCAGGATATCGATACCGTCTATTTTCTGGTGCACAGCATGGGCGAAGGCGGCGATTTTATCGCTCAGGAGCGCCAGGTGGCTCTCAACGTCCGCGATGCGCTACGTGAAGTACCAGTTAAGCAATTAATCTTTCTCAGTTCGTTGCAGGCCCCGCCACATGAGCAGTCGGATCATCTGCGTGCTCGTCAGGCTACGGCGGACATTCTTCGTGAAGCGAATGTACCTGTGACCGAACTTCGAGCCGGAATTATCGTTGGCGCAGGTTCAGCGGCGTTCGAAGTCATGCGCGATATGGTCTACAACCTGCCAGTGTTAACGCCGCCACGCTGGGTACGTTCACGCACCACGCCCATCGCGCTGGAAAACTTGCTGCACTATCTGGTGGCGTTGTTAGATCATCCGGCCAGCGAACACCGCATCTTCGAAGCCGCCGGACCAGAGGTGCTCAGTTATCAGCAACAGTTTGAACATTTTATGGCGGTGAGCGGCAAGCGCCGCTGGTTGATCCCCATCCCCCTCCCCACCCGCTGGATTTCGGTGTGGTTTCTCAATGTGATTACTTCCGTACCGCCCACCACCGCCAGGGCGTTGATTCAGGGGCTGAAACACGATCTGCTGGCGGATGATACCGCGCTACGTGCACTCATCCCACAACGGCTGATCGCTTTCGATGACGCAGTACGTAGCACGTTGAAAGAGGAGGAAAAACTGGTCAACTCCAGCGACTGGGGCTACGACGCTCAGGCCTTTGCCCGCTGGCGACCGGAGTACGGTTATTTTGCCAAACAGGCGGGGTTTACCGTTAAAACGTCCGCCAGCCTTGCTGCTTTATGGCAGGTAGTGAACCAAATCGGCGGTAAAGAGCGTTATTTCTTTGGCAATATTTTGTGGCAGACACGGGCGTTGATGGACCGCGCGATCGGTCATAAGCTGGCGAAAGGCCGCCCGGAGCGCGAATATTTACAGACTGGCGATGCGGTAGATAGCTGGAAAGTGATTGTCGTTGAACCGGAAAAACAACTTACGTTGTTATTTGGCATGAAAGCGCCGGGGCTGGGACGACTGTGTTTTAGCCTGGAAGATAAAGGCGACTATCGTACTATCGATGTCCGCGCTTTCTGGCATCCGCACGGTATGCCGGGGCTGTTTTACTGGTTATTGATGATCCCCGCGCATCTGTTTATTTTTCGCGGAATGGCAAAACAAATCGCCAGACTGGCAGAACAAAGCACAGATTAATCGACAAAACCTGCGTTATTCTTTCATGTTTCCCATTGCATCATGGGGGAAATCACGGAAGAATGCGCACGTTATTTTCTCAACAACAGTGGATTGATATGAAGGTACTGGTTACCGGCGCCACCAGCGGCTTAGGTCGAAACGCGGTAGAGTTTTTATGCCAGAAAGGCATCAGCGTGCGAGCGACCGGTCGCAACGAGGCAATGGGCAAATTGCTGGAAAAAATGGGCGCAGAGTTTGTTCCGGCGGATCTGACCGAGCTGGTTTCATCACAAGCTAAAGTGATGCTCGCGGGCATTGATACGCTGTGGCACTGCTCCAGCTTTACCTCACCCTGGGGGACACAACAGGCTTTCGATCTGGCTAACGTTCGCGCCACTCGCCGCCTGGGTGAATGGGCTGTCGCCTGGGGTGTGCGTAACTTTATTCATATCTCTTCCCCCTCCCTGTACTTCGATTATCACCACCATCGCGATATTAAAGAAGATTTTCGCCCTCACCGCTTCGCCAACGAGTTTGCCCGCAGCAAAGCAGCCAGCGAAGAAGTGATCAATATGTTTTCGCAGGCGAATCCACAAACGCGCTTTACTATTCTGCGCCCACAAAGTCTGTTCGGACCGCACGATAAAGTCTTTATTCCCCGTCTGGCGCATATGATGCACCACTACGGCAGTATTCTGTTACCGCATGGCGGCAGTGCGCTGGTCGATATGACCTACTATGAAAATGCCGTGCACGCAATGTGGCTGGCAAGCCAGGAAGCCTGCGATAAGCTACCTTCCGGGCGTGTGTACAACATCACCAACGGCGAGCATCGCACACTGTGCAGCATCGTGCAGAAGCTGATCGACGAGTTGAATATTGACTGTCGTATTCGTTCCGTCCCCTACCCGATGCTGGATATGATCGCCCGCAGCATGGAGCGTTTCCGCAAGTCAGCAAAAGAGCCGCCGCTGACCCACTACGGCGTCTCCAAGTTGAATTTTGACTTTACGCTGGATATTACGCGTGCGCAGGAAGAGTTAGGTTATCAGCCGGTCATCACCCTGGATGAAGGTATCGAGAAAACTGCCGCCTGGCTACGCGACCACGGAAAACTGCCGCGCTAATCCTGCCCGTATTTCTCCAGCAATGCTTCGGCAATCGCCTGAGTTTCTGCATCCGCTTCGCCGTTATATAACGTCGGGCGGAAATGCATCTGGAATGCCATAATCACGCGCCGCTGCTCGCGCGGTGTCATATCAGGTTTAACGTCATAACCGTAGCGCGCCAAAAGCTCCAGCAATGACGCGGTATCTACCGGTGTGTGCGGCGCGCGCCCGGCAAGGTAAAAGTTAACCCGCTGCGCATCCGGCCAGGCACCAATCCCCTGCTGCGCCAGTTGCTGCCAGGGAAATAATGGCCCCGGATCGTCTTTGCGCTGCGGTGCGATATCCGCATGTGCCACTACGTTTTCCGGCTTGATGTGATAACGGGCAATAATATCTTTCGCCAGTGGAATAAGCGCCTGAATCTGTGCCGGTTCAAACGGGGCAAAATATTTCACTCCGGCCGATTTTTGCCAGCCACGGTTTTCCAGCTCAATGCCAATAGAGGTGTCGTTAAGGCGCGTTGCCCCGCGCCAGGCGCTAATCCCCGCATGCCAGGCCAGTTCTTGTTCCGGCACCAGTTGCCAGATGCGCGGTTTACCGTTGTATCGCGGTGGTACCGCAGGGACCAGATAATGCGAGCTGACCTGCTTATCGGTCAGTGTCGCCAGCGAGCTATCAAAATCATCTGCGGTGTAGTGGATCACCAGCACTTTAATGCGCGGATACGCCGCCTGCGCCTGGCGTCGGGTATCAAGCTGATATCCCTCTTTCTCGACAATGCCTTTTTCGCCTGCACACCCTGCCAATAACAGAGCGGCAGCGACCAGCCAGAAGACTCTTCTCATCGACGCGTTTTCACCGCCGTACCGCTGACGCTAACCATCAGCATACTGCCGTTTTGCCCGACCGTTTCGTAGTCGATATCAATACCGACGACGGCATCGGCCCCCAGCGCCCGCGCCTGGGAGCCTAATTCCTCAAAGGCGATCTCCCGTGCTTTACGCAGTTCTTTTTCATACGCACCGGAACGTCCGCCAACGATATCGCGGATACCGGCAAAGAAATCACGGAAAATATTGGCACCTAAAATCGCTTCGCCGGTCACCACACCGCAATATTCAACGATGGTCTGGCCTTCCAGAGTTGGGGTTGTAGAAAATTGCATGATCGATCTCCTTGTTTGCTAAGCCTTCGATCTCAAAAGCATTATCAGACTGATACGCTATTATTGAAAGGATATCATTATTATCGTAGAACGCTTTCAGAGCGATCGCTTATAAGGAAATCATTATGCGCTACAGCAAATTGACAATGCTTATCCCCTGCGCACTGCTCCTCAGTGCCTGCACCACAGTCACTCCAGCTTATAAAGATAACGGCACACGCAGTGGTCCTTGCGTTGAAGGAGGCCCGGGTAACGTGGCCCAGCAATTTTATGACTACCGCATTTTGCACCGCAGCAACGACATCACCGCCTTGCGCCCTTATCTGAGCGACAAACTGGCGACACTGCTTAGCGATGCCTCCCGGGATAATAACCATCGGGAACTACTGACCAACGATCCATTCTCCAGTCGCACAACCTTGCCAGAGAGCGCCCGTGTTGCCAGTGCCTCAACAATCCCGAATCGTGATGCGCGAAATATTCCTCTGCGTGTGGATCTAAAACAGGGTGATCAGAGCTGGCAGGATGAAGTGTTAATGATTCAGGAAGGCCAGTGTTGGGTGATCGACGATGTACGCTACTTAGGCGGCAGCGTTCATGCCACGGCGGGTACGCTCCGTCAGTCCATCGAGAATCGCTAACGCCTTGATCAACCAATAAACCCCGTAAATTGTCCGGCATTTCGTGAGGAATGCGACATTTATGCTCGCCGACCACCGCCCCCGTTATTTTGTGCTATGTTTATTGAATAATGCGCTTTGCTTTTAACTTTTAAAGCAGAAATATTGCATAATTATTCTGTCAAAGGTACTATCTTCGACCTCAATAGCTATCAGACTGCCAGTATACGAGTGTCAATGAGTATTCAATTAAACGGCATTAATTGCTTCTACGGCGCGCATCAGGCGCTGTTCGATATCACGCTGGATTGCCCACAGGGCGAAACGCTGGTGTTACTTGGCCCCAGCGGCGCGGGTAAAAGCTCGCTGCTGCGTGTACTCAATCTGCTTGAGATGCCGCGCTCCGGTACGCTCAACATTGCAGGCAACCATTTCGATTTCACCAAAACCCCCTCTGACAAAGCGATTCGCGATTTGCGTCGTAACGTTGGCATGGTGTTTCAGCAATACAACCTGTGGCCGCATCTGACCGTGCAGCAAAACCTGATTGAAGCGCCCTGCCGTGTACTGGGGTTGAGTAAAGATCAGGCGCTGGCCCGTGCAGAAAAACTGCTGGAACGTCTGCGTCTCAAACCTTATAGCGATCGTTACCCGCTGCATCTTTCTGGTGGTCAGCAGCAGCGTGTTGCTATTGCCCGTGCGTTGATGATGGAACCGCAGGTACTGCTGTTCGATGAACCGACCGCCGCACTGGACCCGGAAATTACGGCACAAATCGTCAGCATCATTCGTGAGCTGGCAGAAACGAATATTACCCAGGTGATCGTCACCCACGAAGTTGAAGTGGCGCGTAAAACCGCCAGCCGAGTGGTGTATATGGAAAATGGTCATATCGTAGAACAAGGCGACGCGAGCTGCTTTACCGAGCCGCAAACCGAAGCATTTAAAAACTATCTCTCTCACTAAGATTCGGGATAACAACAATGAAAAAAGTTCTGATTGCCGCGTTAATTGCAGGTTTTAGTCTTTCCGCCACAGCTGCCGAAACCATTCGTTTTGCTACCGAAGCATCCTATCCTCCGTTTGAATCGATTGATGCAAACAACCAGATCGTTGGTTTTGACGTCGACCTGGCACAAGCGCTGTGTAAAGAGATTGATGCAACCTGCACTTTCTCTAACCAGGCGTTTGACAGCCTGATCCCAAGCCTGAAATTCCGTCGCGTAGAAGCCGTGATGGCGGGCATGGATATCACTCCGGAGCGTGAAAAGCAGGTGCTGTTTACCACCCCGTACTATGACAACTCTGCCCTGTTTGTGGGTCAGCAAGGCAAATACACCAGTGTTGATCAGCTGAAAGGCAAAAAAGTCGGCGTACAGAACGGGACGACACACCAGAAATTCATTATGGATAAGCACCCGGAAATCACTACCGTTCCGTATGACAGCTACCAGAACGCAAAACTGGATCTGCAAAACGGGCGTATCGACGGCGTCTTCGGTGACACCGCAGTGGTCACTGAGTGGCTGAAAGATAACCCGAAACTGGCGGCGGTGGGCGACAAAGTGACCGATAAAGATTACTTCGGCACTGGCCTCGGCATCGCGGTACGTCAGGGCAACACTGAGCTGCAGCAGAAACTCAACACTGCGCTGGAAAAAGTGAAGAAAGATGGCACTTACGAAACCATCTACAACAAATGGTTCCAGAAGTAATTCCTGATGAATGAATTTTTTCCTTTAGCAAGCGCCGCCGGGATGACCGTCGGCCTTGCCGTTTGTGCATTGATTGTCGGGCTGGCGCTGGCGATGTTCTTTGCGGTATGGGAGTCGGAAAAATGGCGTCCTGTCGCGTGGGCAGGTTCAGCGCTGGTAACCATTCTGCGTGGCCTGCCAGAAATTCTGGTGGTGCTGTTTATCTATTTTGGCTCCTCGCAGCTGCTGCTGACGCTTTCGGATGGCTTCACTATCAATCTTGGGTTCGTGCAGATCCCAGTGCAGATGGACATTGAGAACTTCGACGTTAGCCCGTTCCTTTGTGGTGTCATCGCTCTGTCACTGCTGTATGCCGCCTATGCCTCGCAAACGCTTCGGGGCGCGTTGAAAGCGGTGCCGGTGGGTCAGTGGGAGTCTGGTCAGGCGCTGGGGCTGTCGAAATCGGCTATCTTTTTCCGTCTGGTGATGCCGCAGATGTGGCGTCATGCGCTGCCTGGCCTCGGTAACCAGTGGCTGGTGCTGCTGAAAGATACCGCGCTGGTCAGTTTGATTAGTGTGAATGATTTAATGCTGCAAACAAAAAGCATCGCTACTCGTACCCAGGAACCATTTACCTGGTATATTGTGGCGGCGGCGATTTACCTGGTGATCACCCTGCTCAGTCAGTACATTCTCAAACGCATTGACCTGCGCGCGACACGTTTTGAGCGGAGGCCCAGCTAATGTTTGAGTATTTACCCGAACTGATGAAAGGGCTACACACCAGCCTGACGCTAACCGTTGCCTCGCTGATTGTGGCACTGATTCTGGCATTGATTTTTACCATCATCCTGACGCTGAAAACGCCGGTGCTGGTGTGGCTGGTGCGGGGTTATATCACGCTGTTTACCGGTACGCCGCTGCTGGTGCAGATCTTCCTGATTTATTACGGGCCGGGCCAGTTTCCGACTTTGCAGGAGTATCCGGCACTGTGGCATTTGTTGTCAGAACCGTGGTTATGTGCGCTGATTGCGTTATCGCTGAACAGTGCGGCGTATACCACGCAGCTGTTTTACGGTGCAATTCGTGCGATCCCAGAAGGTCAGTGGCAGTCCTGTAGCGCCCTGGGAATGAGCAAAAAAGATACGCTGGCGATCCTGCTGCCGTATGCCTTTAAACGCTCGCTCTCTTCTTATTCCAACGAAGTGGTGCTGGTGTTCAAAAGTACCTCTCTGGCTTACACCATTACGCTGATGGAAGTGATGGGATACAGCCAGTTGTTGTACGGACGCACCTACGATGTAATGGTGTTCGGTGCGGCAGGGATTATTTACCTGGTCGTCAACGGCCTGCTGACGCTGATGATGCGTCTGATCGAGCGCAAAGCACTGGCATTCGAACGGCGGAATTAATGTAGCTGCGTACATTCGCCGGGGGGTTTGTAGGTCTGATAAGACGCGCCAGCGTCGCATCAGACATCAGCACGGTGCCTGTGCCGGATGCGGCGTGGACGCCTTATCCGGCCTACATAGTGCATAAATTCTTATAATGAAGACGGACAACTCACTAAGTTATCCGTCGTTTTTTATTTCATTTAAATTATTTAATCATATTTATTGCATATAAATTCACTTGATGGCATTGTTATCCCATGCCGCAGACACGGCCAAAAATCATAAGATTGACAGACGGGAGTTCCATCATGAAAAAGTTAGTTCTTGCCGCTTTACTTGCTTCCTTTACTTTCGGTGCTTCTGCCGCAGAGAAAATCAATTTTGGCGTTTCAGCCACCTATCCACCCTTTGAATCTATAGGTGCTAATAATGAGATTGTCGGCTTTGATATCGATCTGGCAAAAGCCTTGTGCAAACAAATGCAGGCAGAATGTACTTTTACTAATCACGCGTTCGACAGCCTGATCCCGTCACTGAAATTCAGAAAATATGACGCCGTAATCTCCGGTATGGATATCACGCCCGAGCGTAGCAAGCAGGTATCGTTTACCACGCCCTACTATGAAAACTCAGCCGTCGTGATTGCCAAAAAAGATACCTACAAAACGTTTGCCGATCTGAAAGGCAAACGTATTGGGATGGAAAACGGCACCACGCACCAGAAATATATTCAGGATCAGCACCCCGAAGTGAAAACTGTCTCCTATGACAGTTATCAGAATGCCTTTATCGATCTGAAAAATGGTCGTATTGATGGGGTATTTGGTGACACAGCGGTGGTAAACGAATGGCTGAAAACCAATCCGCAACTGGGCGTTGCTACTGAAAAAGTGACCGATCCGCAATACTTCGGCACCGGTCTGGGCATCGCTGTACGTCCGGATAACAAAGCTCTGCTGGAAAAACTGAATAACGCGCTGGCAGCAATTAAAGCTGACGGTACATATCAGAAAATCAATGACCAGTGGTTCCCGCAGTAATTGAGACTGATGACAAAAGTAAGATTGCCTGATGCGCTGCGCTTATCTGGCCCACATCAACTCTGCAATGTATTGATTTAGCATGATTTTGTAGGCCGGATAAGGCGTACACGCCGCATCCGGCATGAACAAAGCGCACCTGATCAGCAATCTGAAGCCGCACCTGCGGCTTTTTTATTGCTTCACCAGCAGCGTCAGCACTTCATAGTGCGCGGTGTGCGGGAACATATCAAAAAGCTGTACCCGTTCGATGCGAAACCCAGGCAGTTCGCGGATATCTTTCGCCATAGTTTGGGCGTTACAGCTGGAGTAGATGATAAAACGCGGTGCCATCGTTGAGAGATAATCACACAGCGGTTTACCAATGCCGCGGCGCGGCGGGTTAACCAGCACCAGCTCCGGCACCTCCCCCTGAGCAGTGGCAAACTGAGTGGAGTCCAGCGCCTGAAATTGTAAACGAGTTAAGCCCAGTTCAGCGGCTGACTGCTTTGCACAGGCAATGGCCTCTGGCGCAATTTCGATCCCGGTTAACTGCATGTCAGGCGTCGCGCAGTGTAAACCAAAGCCCCCCACACCGCAGAACAGATCCCACATATGTTTAACTGGCAGCTGCGTACCCAGTCGCGCGCGGTAGCGTACAGCTGGCTGGCGACCGCCGGATTAGTCTGGAAGAAACTTTGCGGACGGATCCACAGCGGTACGTCATTAAAACGCTCTGCCAGCGCCTGTTGTTCAGTCAGGTAGATCTCCGTCTCCCCTTCCATAATCGCCATATGTACCGGCTGAATATTGACGGTAATAACTTTCAGTTGCGGTAGTTGTTCCTGTAACCACGGCAGCGCCTTACGCAGTTGTGCCAGTTTGGTTTCAGAACGCAGTACAAAGCGCAGCATCATGCCGCCATCGCTCTGGCTTTCAGTCAGCAGAATGTATTTCAGTTCGCCACGCTTACGCGCCACGTTGTAGGGCGTTAACCCCGCACGGGCGATAAACGGTTTTAGCGCCGCAAAAACGGGCGCAAAAGAGGCAGGATAAAGCGGGCAGTCACAAAGGTCTTCCGGCGTGCCATCGCGATGCAGCATACCGAGCAGTGGTTTTTCAACGCTACCACTCACCACCATTTTGGCTTTATTACGAAACCCTTGTTCCGGGCCTGACACCGGCGCGCACCATTCCTCAACCGGAAAATCGGCGAGCAGATTTTTAAGATCGGCGGTTTTAGCGGAGAGTTGCTCTGGAATCGGCTGCGTTATCCACTGACAGGAACGACAGCGACCCGCGTCGTAAAGTGCGCACTGCATACATTGACCTTCACATCATCAGGGGCGACGATTATACACATTATTGCAACTGGAAGAACCGCCGACTGGTCGAGGGAACGAACAGCAGCATCAGGATGAGCATATCCGGCAGCTTCTGCAGCATCAGGCTATGGAAGATTTCACGTTTTGATTCACCGGGAATGCTGAACAGCTCCGGATAACCATACCCCAGCGAAGCCGCCCACAAGTAACTTGCGGCGGTGATTTGTGTCAGCAGATATAGCCAGCGCGCCCAGCGACGCCCTTTCACCAGTGAAAACGCACACCAGATCTCGATAAAAACCAGCACCAGACTGCTTAAAAATACCAGCGTTAAGCTCCAGGTTTGTACGCTGCGATGAATGAACTCGCCAATACCGCGCACGCCCAGCGTATTGAAAATCATCAGCACGTCGAGGCCACGGATCATAATAATGGCGAGCGCCGCTACCTGCACCAGCGCAGGCACATTCAGGCGAGCATGAGATGAAGATGTTTTCTTAAAAAATCCCAACGTTTCGTCTTCCATGAAAACAATGCCGCGGCATGCGCGGCATTATGTAGCCAGGTTGGCAAATTTTAGTGTCTTCAGCCATGTCTTGCACGCTGGATATCGCGTATCCGCTGTTTTTCTGCGCGAGCCATCAGATACCAGGCGATAAATCCGACAATTCCGACCGCACCGAGAATTAACGTTGCAAGGGCGTTGATTTCCGGATTCACCCCCATCCGCACGCTGGAAAAGACCAGCATCGGTAACGTGGTGGCTCCCGGCCCGGAAACAAAGCTGGCGATCACCAGATCATCAAGCGACAAAGTAAAAGCCAGTAACCAGCCAGAAATGATCGCAGGCATGATCATCGGTAGCGTAATGACGAAAAACACTTTCAGCGGCGTCGCACCGAGATCCATCGCTGCTTCTTCTATCGAGCGATCCAGTTCCCGCAGACGCGACGAAATAACGACCGCCACATAAGCCGTACAGAAAGTGACATGCGCCAGCCAGATGGTAAGCATACCGCGGTCCGCAGGCCAGCCAATGGCATGAGCAAGCGCGACGAATAATAACAACAGCGACAAGCCCGTGATGACATCTGGCATTACCAGCGGCGCTGTGATCATAAAGGCAAAGCCATTTGATCCGCGAAACCTGCCAAAGCGCACCAGCACCACCGCCGCAATAGTCCTGAGGATCGCCGCCGCCGTTGCCGCACAGGCAGCAATTGTCAGGCTTAAACCAACCGCACTCATCATCGCGTCATCGCGCAATAACTCACCATACCAGCGCGTTGACCAGCCGGCCCACACCGTCACCAGCTTCGAGCTGTTAAACGAATAGATAACCAGCATCAGCATTGGCGCGTAGAGAAAGGTAAAGCCCAGCAGCAAAATCACAATCCGCCAGGGCGAACGAACTACCGGTAAATTATTCATCCGTGTTCTCCCACGCTTTTTTGCTGGTGTTTGTGGAACCACATTATCGGCACAATTAGCAGCAGCAACATGATGATCGCTACCGCCGCGGCCACCGGCCAGTCGCGGTTATTGAAAAACTCTTGCCATAGCACGCGCCCGATCATGATGCTGTCCGGGCCACCGAGCAGTTCCGGGATCACAAACTCGCCCACAGCCGGGATAAACACCAGCATCGATCCGGCAATAATCCCACCTTTAGTCAGCGGCACGATCACAGTAAAGAACGTTTTCAGCGGTCGTGCACCGAGATCCAGCGCTGCTTCCACTAGCGAATAATCAATACGAATCAACGCGGTATAAATCGGCAGCACCATAAACGGCACGTAGGCGTAAACAATGCCAATATAAACTGCCAGATTGGTATGAAGAATGGTCAGCGGTTGATCGATAACCCCCAGCCACAGCAGAAAATTATTCAGCACACCGTTGTTTTTTAATATTCCCATCCAGGCATAAACGCGGATCAGAAACGAGGTCCACGACGGCAGGATCACCAGTAGTAATAAAATATTACGGGTCGAAGGCTTACTGTGCGCCACCGCCCACGCCAGCGGATAGCCGATCAGTAAACAGCAAAATGTCGAAATCGCAGCCACCTGTAGCGACTGGAGATAAGCATCGAAATAGAGCGGATCGTCGGTCAGTTGCAGAAAATTACCGAGATTAAGAGTGATGGACAGTTGCCCGTCAGCCCACTCCATCAGTTCGGTATAAGGTGGAATAGCGCGCGCCATCTCCGCCAGGCTTATTTTAAAGACAATCAGAAATGGCAGCAGAAACAGCAAGATCAACCAGATATATGGCAACGCAATGACCAGTTTGCGCCCATGCTTCATTTGCAGCTGCGACAACCACAGCTTAAATCCGCCCGGCGGTTTCGACTGGGCAGCAGGTTCAAGTGTATTCATCTTTGCTCCTTAAACCGTCAGCACCACACAGCTGTCCACTTCCCAGCACAAACGCACTTCGTCGCCCCAGGTCGGTAACCCTTTACGATGACGATGGGCGTTTTGTAGCTGGGCGCTAATCATCTGCCCACTTTTCAGACGAACGTGATACACCGAAAGATCGCCGAGATAGGCAATGTGTATCACCTCCCCCACCGCGAAGTTACAACCATTGGCGGGCGGCTCTTCGCAAAGCATGATTTTTTCCGGGCGCAGCGCCACATGTACCGGCACGTTATCGACCACCGAGGCATCCGCGTCGACTTTCAGTGGATGCACCAGCCCAGGCGAATAAAGCACAAGCCCATCCTCATGACGCTCTTTGAGTACACCTTCAAAGACATTAACCGAACCGATAAATTCAGCACTGTAGCGGGTGGTTGGATGTTCGTAGATCTCTTCTGGCTCGCCAATCTGGACAAATTTCCCGCGATTCATAATGGCGATACGTCCCGCCATCGTCATCGCCTCTTCCTGATCGTGAGTGACCATCACACAGGTCACGCCGACACGCTCCAGAATATCCACCACTTCAAGCTGCATCCGGTCACGCAGCTTTTTATCCAGCGCGCCCATCGGCTCGTCGAGCAGTAATAGTTTCGGGCGCTTGGCAAGGCTTCGGGCCAGCGCCACACGCTGTCGCTGACCACCGGAAAGCTGATGCGGTTTGCGTTTGGCGAACTCCTGCATGTGCACCAGGCCGAGCATCTCATGGACCCGACTGGCAATTTCCGCTTTCGGTAGTTTGTCCTGTTTCAGGCCAAAAGCGATGTTCTGTTCCACGGTCATATGCGGAAACAGCGCGTAAGACTGAAACATCATATTGATGGGGCGCAGGTAAGGCGGCACCTGTGACAAATCGACGCCATCGAGCATTATCTGCCCGGCAGAAGGTTGTTCAAAACCTGCCAGCATACGCAGCTGCGTGGACTTGCCACAGCCGGAAGCGCCCAGCAGCGCGAAGATTTCACCTTTGTAGATGGTCAGGCTGACATCATCGACCGCATGCTGACCATCGTAGGATTTGGTGAGGTTGCGGATTTCTAATAGCGGCGTCAGCGCCTTACGGGTTTTCGCCTGCGGGCGAGGGATAGCGTCATTCACGGCTGCTCTCCGGCATTGAATGTGTGCAAGCGCACCATGATGGTGCGAATTGCCGGCGGGTGTGGTGCGCCCGCCCGGCATCTAAGGCTGCGGATTATTTTCCGCTCTTCACTTTGGTCCACGCGCGGGTGCGCACACGGTCGATTTTCGGATCCTGTACTTTCAGAGTGAATAGCTTCGCACGAACGTCCGCCGGAGGATAAATACCCGGGTTCTCACGGACTTCCGCACTCACCAGCGGCGTGGCTGCTTTATTGGCGTTGGCATAGAACACATGGTCGGAAATATGCGCTACTACATCCGGGCGCAGCAGGTAATTCAGGAACTGATAGGCTTCGTCTTTGTTTTTGGCATCCGCAGGCATGGCGAATACATCAAAGAACGCCATCGCCCCTTCTTTTGGAATCGAGAACGAGACATTCACTCCATTCTTCGCTTCCTTCGCGCGGTTTGACGCCTGCCAGACATCACCTGCCCAGCCGATAGCGACGCAAATATCGCCGTTTGCCAGGTCGTTAATGTATTGAGATGAATGGAAATAACGAATGTTCGGGCGCAGCTTTAACAGCAGATCGGTTGCCGGTCCGGTGTAATCATCCGCTTTAGTGCTGTTGGGATCTTTGCCGAGATAATTCAACACGGTAGCAAAAACTTCTTCTGGCGCATCCAGGAAAGAGACACCGCAGCTTTTCAGTTTTTCCAGATTTTCAGGTTTGAGGATCAAGTCCCAGCTATCGACGGGCGCGTTTTCGCCCAGCACAGCTTTAACTTTATCAACGTTATAGCCAATCCCGGTCGTCGCCCACATATAGGGCATAGCAAATTTATTGTCGGGATCGTGTTTGGCGACCAGCTTCAGCAGCTCCGGGTCGAGATTCTTCCACTCCGGCAATTTGCTTTTGTCCAGCGGCTGGAAAACTCCCGCAGTCAACTGGCGTTCAAGAAAGCTGGCAGATGGAACCACCAAGTCAAAGCCGGTGCTACCCGCCATTAATTTGCCTTCCAGTACTTCGTTAGAGTCGAAAACATCGTAGACGACTTTAATACCGGTTTCTTTTTCAAAATTGGCCACCGTGTCAGGGGCGATATAATCAGACCAGTTATAAATGTGGAGTGTTTTTTGTTCAGCCGCGAGCGTGCCGACAGAGACGGCCATCAGAGCACCCGCAACCAGACCCGAAAGCCATTTTTTATTTAAGGCGGTCATATCTCTTTCCTTCTGAAAGTTCGTTAACAAACGAACAAAAGTTGTCATACTAAAAGATATGCAATAAACGTGCATATTTTTTATCGGCGCGGTGTAAGAAAAGATAACTCTCTCCCGGCCAGCACTGCTCGCTATATAAAAGCATCGCAAGAATAACTTTAGCCAGGGTTTGAGACTATAGCTCGGATTAAAAAACGGTATTTAACAAATTGTTATGCGTATTTGCTCTATGTGATAAAGCCAAATCGGCACAAGAGAAGTGAAATAATCTTTAAGAAAAGGTTAAAAACAGCAGATAATTTTGCAGTGCGCAGTCACTGCACCAGCGACTGCGTGCTCGAAAGGAGTTATCAGTGGAGGAAATAGTTTTCGGTAACGTTGTTTTGCCCTTCATCGTCAGTCGGTAACAGCAGTTGATGGGCATTAGCTTCAAGAATGACCATCGAAATCTGCTCTTCGCTCTGACGCACGAACCATGCAAACTGCTCGTAGGTTACGCCCTGCATAACGGATAAAGACTGGCAAACCACCAGCTTTGGCAGATTATCATCCTGCATATCAAGAAATGCTTTCACGGTCAGCGAACTGGCATTGATGGCAGATAAATCCGCCGCCAGCGGCAATACGGCTGAAGGTCGGACTTCCGCCATGGCAGAAAACAGGATCGTGTTATCGATCAGATCGATTTTGGCATCAAAGACACCGTCGAAATTCTGCATATGGGGCAGATGCAGAGCCTGACAGTTATCACATTCAAAAAAACTCATCCCCAGGTCATCGAGCCATTGACGCAGCGTATCCAGACCAGGAACGACCAGCGATGTCATAATTTTGTACAACCTCTTTCGATAAAAAGACCGGCACAGCTTACGCAAAAAGCGCAGGCAAAACCATGATCAGTAATGTGATTGCGACTAACCACCCGTTTTCAGGCAATATTCTGTCGTAGCGTAGCGTTCGATCCAGCGGATCATTTTACCCGCGATGTCGATACCAGTGGTTTTTTCTATTCCTTCCAGCCCCGGCGACGCATTCACTTCCATCACCAACGGCCCGCGATTAGCACGCAGAATATCCACACCAGCAACGTCCAGCGCCATCGTTCGCGCGGCTTTTATCGCGATTTCACGCTCCTGTGGTGTGATACTGGCGACGCTTGCCGCGCCGCCACGATGCAAATTGGAACGAAAATCGCCCTCTTTCGCCCGCCGTTCAATCGCAGCGACCACTTCATCGCCAACAACCAGACAGCGGATATCGCACCCTTGCGCCTCTTTGATATATTCCTGCACCAGAATATGCGCGTTCAGACCGCGGAAAGCGTCAATCACGCTTTCCGCCGCCTGACGCGTCTCCGCCAGCACGACGCCAATTCCCTGCGTGCCTTCAACCAACTTGACCACCAGCGGCGCACCACCGACCATGTCGATTAAATCGCTGGTATCATCCGGCGAATGCACAATGCCCGTGACAGGCAGGTCGATGCCCTGACGCGCCAGCAGTTGCATGGAACGCAATTTGTCACGCGCCCGGGCAATGGCGACCGACTCATTGAGCGGATAGCTCCCCAGCATCTCGAACTGGCGCAGTGCCGCCGTCCCATAAAAGGTAATGGCGGTGCCAATACGCGGGATCACTGCGTCAAAATGGGGTAACTTGCGGCCTTTGTAGTGAATAGAAGACGCCGCAGGATTTATGTTCATGTAGCAAGAAAGCGGATCAAGAATTTCAACCAGGTGACCGCGCTGTATAGCGGCTTCACGCAGCCGCTTACACGAATAGAGCGTTCCATCCCGGGACAATATGGCAATTTTCACCCTGCACCTCTCTGTCAGACCTGGTCAAAAGCCCGCGTATCATACATCGACGTGGCGGTTTTAGCGCGTCGCCCAACCCTGTTTGTGCAAATAATCCAGAATAAATGGGCGGCTTTCTTTAATGATTGTTCGGCGGATATGATCGCTCCAGGTATCCCGGCGATTATTGCTGCCACGGGTCCGCCAGTTGCTCGTCATACTGCGCCAGTGCGTCTTTATCCAGCGGTTGATAGCTGTTTTCATGCACCAAAATGGAGGCCGGTAAACGCGGCTTGAGATCCGGATTATCCGCAGGCCAGCCAAGGCACAGCCCAAACAGCGGCAGAACATGCTGCGGTAATTTCAGCAGTTTCGTCACCGCTTCAATATTATTGCGCAGGCCGCCGATATATACCCCGCCCAATCCCAGCGATTCCGCTGCGGTTAATGCATTCTGCGCCATCATTGCCGTATCAACGACACCGAGCAACAGTTGTTCCGCCAGGCCGAGCTGAGCATCCGGACAGATCTGTAAATGGCGGTTAAAGTCGGCACAGAACACCCAGAACTCCGCCGCTTGCGCTACGTGTTTTTGCCCGCCGGTCAGCGTCACCAGTTCTTCACGTAATGCTTTGTCGGTAATGCGAATAATGCTACTACACTGCAAAAAACTGGAACTGGACGTCGCACGGGCGCTGTTAATAATCGCCTCACACTGCGCTTCGGAAATGGGTTCATCAGTGAAATGGCGAATGGAGCGATGGCCACAAATAAGTTCAATGGTTGGCGTCATTATCTTTTTCTCTTTCTGAACGTGAATATTGCGGTGGACGGTTCATCAGCTGTGGGGCAAGACGTTTTGCCACCTGAAGAATAACCACCACCGCAGCGGGAAGCATGAGCAAAACACCGAGAAAAATCATCAGAATCTGCACTTCTGGCCGAGAAAATGGCTCAGGCAGCGACAGGGAGTCGCTTACCGACAGCAGCGCCACCGCCAGTAGCATCATTCCGATAAATTCCAGTATCAACACGCCTTTAGGCAATTTACCGATCGCGCGCATACGCTTCCCTCTGCAAAGTGAGCCTTCAGTCTAAAACTTTTCACTGTATTGTGTTTAACAGTTATAGCTTTTAGCAATTAATGCAACAGGTTAAACCTACTTTCAGCGAATACATTTTAGCGTGATCATTACAGGCATAAATCTATGAGGAGAGAAATAATGCAAACCGTTATTTTTGGTCGTTCGGGTTGCCCTTACTGTGTGCGTGCAAAAGATCTGGCTGAGAAATTGAGCAATGAACGCGATGATTTTCAGTATCAGTATGTAGATATTCGTGCGGAAGGGATCACTAAAGAAGATCTACAACAAAAGGCAGGTAAACCCGTAGAAACCGTGCCGCAGATTTTTGTCGATCAGCAACATATCGGCGGCTATACCGATTTTGCTGCATGGGTGAAAGAAAATCTGGACGCCTGATCGTCTGACAAGCCCTCGCGTTGAGGGCTTTACTGATTTTTTCTGTGCTGTGGTTTAAACAAACTACTGATAAATAAGAAACACAGTGCCCCCAGCGCACACCAGAACACCGCGCTTAGTAACCATGCCAGCTCTTGCCAGAATGAGCGCGTCGGTGAAAAAAACAGCCGCATAATGAGCATTGAACAGGGTGCCGCCAGCATTGCGCCAAATAGAGGTTTCAGGACTTCTCTACGCTGTGAAAAGAAACTGGCAACTGCTCCAGGAAGAATGAAAAACAGCAAGCCGATTTCAGGATGCCCGGCAGCCCGAAAAGCGCCTTTCATGTGCGTCGCCAGAAAAAGGCACACCACAATGAAGAGGACAAAACAGCAGATTGCCCCCGCCCAACGTTGTTTATGTTTCACTCGTTCCTCCTGACACTGCGTCTATCGAACACATTTTTCGCCAGTGTGGCGTTCAGTAAGATAAAGCCGCTTCGCATTCCATGCTAATATAGGCCAACGCAATTCATATAGCCGTTGATACCTAATGTGATTACACTAGTAAAATATATTGTTACTTTACTATCGTTTAGGTGCGCTGAATGAATCTGCGCCCTGAATTCTGGTAAAAAACATTATCGTAAATTACCATTTCTTTCAACAGCTTACTAGTAAACAAGAAGTTAGCCTCCGTGAATATAAACGTCGCCGAATTGTTAAATGGGAATTACATTCTGTTATTATTTGTGGTCCTCGCGCTTGGGCTATGTCTCGGAAAGTTACGACTTGGTTCGATCCAACTGGGTAATTCCATTGGCGTTTTAGTCGTATCGCTGTTATTAGGCCAACAACATTTCAGCATTAACACCGATGCGCTTAATCTTGGCTTTATGCTGTTTATTTTCTGCGTCGGGGTCGAAGCCGGACCGAACTTTTTTTCCATTTTTTTTCGCGATGGGAAAAAATTACCTAATGTTAGCACTGGTGATGGTTGGCAGTGCGCTGGTGATCGCCTTAGGGTTAGGTAAGCTGTTTGGCTGGGATATTGGCCTGACGGCCGGTATGTTAGCAGGCTCTATGACGTCGACACCGGTTCTGGTCGGTGCTGGCGATACACTGCGTCATTCCGGCATGGAAAGCAGGCAGCTCTCACTGGCACTGGATAATCTGAGCCTCGGGTATGCCTTAACCTATTTAATCGGTCTGGTGAGTTTGATTGTTGGTGCGCGTTACTTGCCGAAATTGCAGCATCAGGACTTACAGACCAGCGCCCAGCAAATCGCCCGCGAACGTGGCCTGGACACTGATGCCAACCGTAAGGTTTATTTACCGGTGATCCGCGCCTATCGCGTCGGCCCGGAGCTGGTGGCCTGGACCGACGGCAAAAATCTGCGTGAACTGGGTATTTATCGACAAACCGGCTGCTACATTGAACGTATTCGACGTAACGGGATTCTGGCAAATCCAGACGGTGATGCCGTGCTACAAATGGGCGATGAAATAGCGTTGGTAGGCTATCCCGACGCCCATGCCCGACTCGATCCCAGCTTCCGTAACGGTAAAGAAGTTTTCGATCGTGACCTTCTCGACATGCGTATCGTCACTGAAGAAGTGGTCGTTAAAAACCATAACGCTGTAGGTAAACGTCTCGCACAACTGAAGTTGACCGATCACGGTTGCTTCCTTAACCGCGTCATTCGTAGCCAGATTGAGATGCCGATAGATGACAACGTCGTGCTTAACAAAGGTGACGTTTTACAAGTCAGCGGTGATGCCCGTCGCGTAAAAACCATCGCCGATCGCATCGGCTTTATCTCGATTCACAGCCAGGTCACTGACCTGCTGGCATTTTGCGCCTTCTTTGTTATTGGGCTGATGATCGGGATGATCACCTTCCAGTTCAGCACATTCAGTTTCGGCATGGGGAACGCTGCCGGGTTGTTATTCGCCGGAATTATGCTGGGCTTTATGCGTGCTAACCACCCGACCTTCGGTTACATTCCGCAAGGTGCATTAAGCATGGTGAAAGAGTTCGGCTTGATGGTGTTTATGGCAGGCGTTGGTCTGAGCGCCGGTAGCGGTATTAATAACGGCCTGGGCGCGATTGGCGGTCAGATGTTGATTGCCGGATTAATTGTCAGTCTTGTGCCCGTGGTTATCTGTTTCTTGTTCGGTGCTTATGTATTGCGAATGAACCGCGCACTGTTGTTCGGCGCAATGATGGGCGCACGCACCTGCGCGCCGGCAATGGAGATCATCAGTGATACAGCTCACAGTAACATCCCTGCGCTGGGCTATGCGGGCACCTACGCAATCGCCAACGTCCTGCTGACGCTGGCAGGGACAATCATCGTCATGGTATGGCCAGGATTAGGATAAAACTGAAGTTGCCCTGAAAATGAAATTTTTTTGCACAACCGCAGAACTTTTCCGCAGGGCATCAGTCTTAATTAGTGCCACTGCTTTTCTTTGATGTCCCCATTTTGTGGAGCCCATCAACCCCGCCATTTCGGTTCAAGGTTGATGGGTTTTTTGTTGTCTGAAATTTATGCCTTTTAAAATCATGATGTTAGAAGCACTGTTTTTTAACGATGGCGACAAAATGGCGGCAGCGTCAAAGAGAGAGCGCCACCTGTCCTGATTTCATTGGATGCGGCTGAACCGGATTTGACTCTTTTGGCGTTGCAATCGAACGAACAAAAGTTTCATGGGTAACAAAAGTATGGCTGCAGTTAATGTTCTGGCACTGGTTGTAACGCTCTTTGGTCAATGAAGATACCTGAAAACTGCTGCGAGTATGGGCGGCACTTCCACACAGTGGGCAAATCATCATTTTTCGAGCTCTCCCCATTTTTGCTAAATTCACAATAATGATACCGCATTATTCCACTTTGCAAACTTAAAAGTTCTCCATTGCGAAGAATCATTCCATTTCGAAATCATCAATCCTCACTTCAAGCTCCAGACTGGTCGTAAAACCGTTATCCGGGCTGACAGTATGCGTCAGAGTCGTAATGGTCCATTCCGCATCATCTAGCGGCTGTTTAAAGCCACTGACCTTCACAGGCATTTCTGTGTAGAGATCTGCCCGCCCTTCCGCCAGTTGTAGCGAGAATGATGCAACGCCGCGTTGCAGGCGTTCCCACTGCATTTTCGCTGCCCGTTCGGCGTTGCTCCGGTTGGCATAAGTGCGATTAAGTACCAGCACGTTTTCATCCGTACCCACCAGGTAATCGCCCTGCTTCGCTTCCGGCTCTTTCTTCTGCTTCTTAGTCCTGCGCTTACGCTTCACCGTGGTGCTTTCTTTCTTCGCGGGTTCGCGGGTATGCAACCAGCTGGCAATGACGCCCGTGTAAGCTCCGCGATCTGCCAGGGTAAAGCGGTGACTGTTGCCGTCCTTGCGTGTGATAGTGATCACCGGTAGTGGTTTACCGCTGGCGCTTTTACCCTGCCCCTGCCGGATGAATAACAGATTGCCATTTTTCACCGACGCAATAGCACCGTACTGGCGCGCCAGCCGCATCAAAAAACTGCCGTCACTCTCATTAGTCTGGTCTATATGCTCCACGAGTTTATCCGACAAGTCTTCACCCAATGCCATCTTCAGTTTGTGCCGCGCAGCTATTTCCTTCACCACTTCCCCAACGGTGGTCTTGTGCCACGACTTTTCACGGCGGGTATTCAGCGTTTCACGAAAATCAGCACTTCGCGCCCGGATAGTCAGGCGATCCGGTGCGCCAGTGTGTTCAATCTCGTCCACCGTGAATGCCCCTTTCGGGAAAAGCGGCTGTCCCTTCCAGCCCAGCGCCAGCGTAATGACAGCCCCACGGCGCGGCAGCACGATTTTTCCATCGGCGTCGTCCAGCTCCAGATCAAGCTGGTCCGCTTCAAAGCCCCGGTTATCCGTCAGCGTCAGCCCCATCAGGCGGTTGTCCAGCACAGTGGTGATATCCCTGCCTTCAATACTGATGCTGAATGCCGGAGTTTTGTTGCCTTTGTTAAGCAGTTCAGAGCTGAAATTCACGACAGCAGCCCTCCCACCGTTTTACTGATATCGCTTAAGGCAGATGTTGCCGTTCCCTGCAGATTATTCAGTTGCGCACTGAGATCACCGAACATATCGGACAGGGATTCATCCACGCGTTTTAGCGACAGGGTGAACTCAATCCGGCGCGGCATACCGTCGCGGAAAAACTCCGTTTTAGTCTGATTCAGTCCCTCAATCACATACATGCCGTAAATCGTGCCGCTGCCTTCAATCAGGGGCCATGCTTTTCCCTGTTCTGCCATCTGCTCCAGAGCCAGCAACGACAGCCTGCCGCCCGTTACCTCCGGCATAAGAACACCAGAAAGCGTCAGCATGTCGTTGTCCGGTCCCAGAAACTGCGTTGACGGGCGTCGGTTTACCCGGCTGTTTGCCGCATGTCGCCAGCTGCGTTGATACTGCAGCTCCTGATACGGCACGGTGCGCAGCATAAACACGTACAATCCCAGCACCATCATCATGCGTCGTATCCCCCCTGATCGCTGTAGTTACTCCTGGCTTTTGCCTTCAGCCTGCGTTCACGTTCATCAAGCTGGCGGGCCACCTCCCGCGCAATATCCTGCGCACTTTGTCCTGGCTGCGTTTGAATGATGATCTGCATCGGTGCCTCAATCCGTTGAACGGGCGGCACAGTGGCTGCACGACTCACCATCGCTTCACCGCCTTTCGCGGGAAGTGCCAAAGGGTGCAACGGTGGAAGCTCTGCTGGCGTAGCAGCAACACCCATCATTCCGGCAACAACGGCAGCCAGTGCAGCTGTATTTCTCCGGCTGGTCACATTTGCCGGGCCGTTAACAATTTCCGGCCCGTTTTCACCGACGATGCCAAACTGCCCGCGCGGGATATACCCGCCGCTGTCATACATCCCCGCAAAGCCATATCCCCATGACGGAAAACCACCCGATGGCATCATCACTTTACCGTCTGCATTCACCGTCGCAGGTTGCTGACGCGTCACGCTTTCCGGCAGTTTCGCCTTTGCGGCCTCTTTACTGACAATGCCAAGTTTCTCCAGCAACCAGGAAACGCCGGATTTCAGGGAGTCCAGCGGATGCATGACCATATTCAGCCCTTCCGCCAGAGCCTCCCCGAATCGTCGCCCCATTGCCGCTGCACTCTGCAGTTCGGCAGAGGTCGACTTAACGGGCGTCAGCAGATCAGTAAACCAGCCCCACAGCGCCTGTACTTTGTCGCCAATCCACTGGAACACAGGCTTAAGCGGTTCGAACGCGGCACTGACAGGACCTGCCGCCGCTTTGAATCCTTCCACCACGCCACCGAGAAATGCGGTGATGGGCTGCCAGTATTTCCAGACAACCAGCGCCACACCCGCCAGTGCAGTAACCACAAGACCTATCAGACTGAGCAGAGCACCTAACAGACCAGAGACGGCATACAGGGCAACGCGCAGCATCGCCAGTGGACCGGATGCGAGCATACGCAGCACCGTGCCTGTGGCAGCCAGTCCGCCGCGTAGTACCGCCAGTGGATTCATAAACATCACAGCAACCGCACGTAAACCGGATAATCCAGACCGCAAAAGTGCAACCGGCGCACCTGCTACAGTTTTCAGGACATTTCCCGTCAGTGATGCCGTGCGGCGCAAAGACGACAACGGCGCAGTAAGTAAACCTGCAGCGTTGCCCGATGAAGCAAGCCCGCGTCGCAGCAGTGCCAGTGGTGCGCCAGCCAGCCAGGACAACGCGTTGCTGGTTCGGGTTACTGTTGCCGTAACGGAAGGTAACGTTTTGATACCCAGCACAGAGAATCCCAGACGGATGACTGCCAGCGGCCCCAGCACTGCAGCCAGCGCCACCGCTAAGGTGCCGAGGCCCACGGTAACGGCAGCTACCACAGCGGCTACTTTCATCAGAGTGCCCGTCAGTTCCGGGTTAGCTTCCACCCAGCGACGCAACGCCCCCGTGACGCTTTTCACCGTGTACAGAATATCCATCAGCGGCTGGCGCAGCGTTTCCCCCAGGCTGCTGAAGGTGTTCTGTGCTCCGGTTTTGACCAGCAACCACTGAGCAGAAAGTGAATCCTTGTTGATGTCGGATTCTTTCTGCATGGAACCGAGCGCATCATTGCCCGCAGTCAGTTTTAACTGGCGCTGAAGTTCCGGCAGGTTGTTTGCCAGTTTCGCTGCGTCATCGCCAAACTCTTTACCAAACAACATGGTCATGGCAGACAGGCGCTTATCCTGTGGCAGCGCATTCACCTTCTCCAGCACCCGCTGGATAGTTCCCATCGCATCCTTCGTCATCTGCTTTTCAATCACTTCTGGATTGAGTTTCAGCAGATTCATCCCTTCAAAGAAACTCTTGCTTTGCATGGTGGCAATGGACAATTCACGCACCATCGCGTTTGCTGCACTGGCTGCAACCTCAGGCGCAGCGCCGAGTGTCAGGAAGGTGGAACCCAGCGCCGCCGCTTTACGATAATCCAGACGGTCAGCCACACCGCCCAGGCGTTGCATGACATCAATGATGTCCGCCCCTTTCGACATGGCGTTATCATCCAGATAGTTCAGCGCATCACCGAGCTGCTCAATATTGCGGGTAGGGATTTTGTAGAGCTGGGCGATTTTCCCCAGACTTTCTGACAGTTCATCCGCTGGCAGTTCAAAGGCTGTTGCCGCCTTTGCCGCCGTGCTGGCGAAGGCCAGCAGGTCACGTTTCTGGTCTTCCCAGCTGTCGTCAGGGTTTGCGACGTTCATGCGCGCACCACCTTCAACCAGTGCGGCGAAGTCCACAGCACCGTTTTCCATCGGCAACTGTTCGCTGGCAGCCTTGATGGCACCCTGCATTTCGTAAAAACGCGCAGTGCGGTTGCCATTATCGTCACGCAGACCATTGACCTGCTTTGCCACACCTTTCATGGCATCTTCCATGCTGGTATAGCTTTTTACTGCCGCCATCACTGGTGCGCCCATTGCCAGCCCTGCAGCCGTGGTGGTGGCTCCGGCACCTGCAATACGATCCCTTACCTCAAGACGCCTGGCGTAAGCCCCCCGGGCGGCGTGCATTTTTCGCTGTTGCTCCCCGACACGTCGTAACCTCGCTTCCTGCTCAGAAAGCTGCCTGTTATAACGCATCGTTTCACGGGTAATGCGGGCCGTCGCACTGGCGCCATCATTAGCTGAAATACCAGCACGATAAAGTTCTGCACGCACAAGCGCCGTCTGCTGCTGCAGCTTTTTCTGGCGTTCTTCTAGGCGCTGAACAGCCAGCCGTTGACGGCCCAGAGCAACAACCTGACGTTGCGAAGGCGGCCCCATCGCTCCCAGTTCCTGACTGAGCAAATTTGCACGCTGGCGGGCATAGTTCAGCCTGTCGCCTAATTTCTGATTTTCTGCCTGCAGCTTTCGGAAGCTGTCCAGACTGCTCCCGGCCTGATCAAGCTGCTTTATTGCATCGCGGGATTTTTTGACAGCAGCAGCCAGTTCTCTTGAACTGGCCTGCGCGGATCGAAATGGGCGGGTGAGTTTGTCAACCGCATTAAGAATCACCTGCAGACGCAGGTTATTGTCACTCATGGCTGGCCCCGCTTCTCTGAATCGCTTTATCCCGCCATTCCAGCACTTCGGTCAGCGGCATAACGTCAGTAACGGATGGCGGCCAGTGAAAGATGGTGGCGATATCAGCCACCAGATCGTCAACCGTCAGGCTGTCGGTAAACCGGCAAGCACCGACTTCTTCAACAAAAAAGTGACAACCTCAACCGACATGGCAGTGAGATCTGCCGGGTCCATCTCTGCAATTTCCTGTGCAGTCAGTGCCGGACTGGAGATGCGGGGGATCACGGTCATCATCGCGTTCACATCCATATCCATAATGGCCTGCAGGCGTGTGCCGCGCAGCGCACCGGACTGCGGTTTACGCAACACAATTTCGGTAATTTCTGTTTTACCGCGCATGATGGGAGTATCCAGTTGAATGGTCTTTTCAGTCTGCTTATCGCTCATTTTGTTGTCCTGTAAATTAGGTTCTGGCGCGGCATTCCGCGCCGTTCAGATACATCAGAGGCCGAGGGCGTTGCGGTGCGCTTCCATCAGGTCCACACCGTCCACAATTTCCACCATGTTGATCAGGTCCACTTCATAGAGCACCTCACCATTGATGGTCAGCTTCGCGTAGCTGTTGGTACTGGTCACTTTGGTAGTGTTGCTTTCGCCCGTCTTCCACTCGCCGGAATCTACTTCTTTGTGACGTCCACGCACCACAAGCTCCACGGCCTGCACTTCCCCGGTATCATCACGCTGAATAGAGCCGGTAAAGCGCAGCTGGATGCCATCCACCGTGGCTTTGCCCATCTGCTTAAACAGCAGCAGTTCAGTACCACCAATGGAAAATTCTGTATCCAGTGCACTGTCATCCAGTCCCAGATCCACATCCACCGCTCCGGGCATACCGCCGCCGCGATACTTCTCATATTTGCGGGTGAATTTCGGCAGCGTCAGCGACTCAACGATCCCCTGCCAGTTGTTCCCGTCGTTAAACAGGTTCAGGTGTTTTAATTTGCGTGGTAAAGCCATGTTGTCCCCTTACGCGCTGACCTGGCTGGAGAAATTCACCAGGTACTGATCGGTGATGCGCTGACGCAGCATCAGGTTTTCAAGTGGCGGCACTGGCGTGTAGTCGTAATCGATGGTGAGTTTCCCGGCTTTCAGCGTGTCTTTATCGTTCACCGACTCGTCCAGCCAGCAATCACCACCAATGAGATAGCCCTGACTGACCAGGCTACGCATTTTGGCGCGGATACCTTCGATAATGTCGCGGGCCAGCGACGGGTTCAGCGGTTTGTCCACCGCCCACATGTGCGCTTCTGCCATCGTGTCCATCAGCACCTGCGCCGTGCGGGTGTAGTTTTCGAAGGCAAAGAGCGGATCATCGCTCAGACAGCGGGAACCCCAGAAGCGGAAACCGTCTTTGCGGATAAGCGTGGTGATATCGTTCTGGTTAAGCAGACCTGCATCGGTTGCCGGGTCCTGCAGATCCCAGAACACATCAGCAGAAATTCCGGTGACACCGTTCACGCCCACGTTGGACAGGCTTTTGTGCCATCCGGTCTGCTCATCAATTTTAGCGCGCAGACCGAGCGCACGGGCGGTGGCATAAGCCGTTGCTTCGGCATTCAGCACCGTGTCCCAGCCAGTAAAGTCGGGCCAGATCAGCATTCCTTCACGCTGACTGAAGTTTTCACGGTAAGTGATTGCTTCCTGCACCGTCTTGCAACCATACGCTGACAGGTAAGCAAATCCACGCAGGCTTTGCGCCACGCTCAGCAACTCAGTAGCTACCGCCTTCGTGTCGTGACCTGGCACGCCGAGAATGCGCGGTTTAACGCCGAGCTGTGACTGGGCAGATAACAGGGCTTTCATACCTGTTTTTTTACCCTCGGCGGTCACTGCGCCAATGATATTGGTTGTGGTTTCTTCTTCCGTTTCACCCTGCGGCACACGCACAACAACGGTCACGGGTTTTGCCTGGTCAGCGATGGCATCCAGCGAACGGGCCAGCGTGCCAGACTCACCCGCTTTACCGCTGGCGGTCAGCACATCAGTGATCAGCACAGGTTTATTAAGAGGAAACATTTTTGCATCGGCATCATCGCCCGTGCAGA
Source organism: Shigella sp. FC1567 (assembly GCF_001743015.1). Classification (NCBI taxonomy): domain Bacteria; kingdom Pseudomonadati; phylum Pseudomonadota; class Gammaproteobacteria; order Enterobacterales; family Enterobacteriaceae; genus Shigella; species Shigella sp. FC1567. Next base: position 1,892 of record NZ_MIIV01000502.1, on the reverse strand, counting down.
CCATACCCACGATGGCGGTGCTCACCGTGGTAATGGATCGGGTGCCTTCGTTGACTTCAACAACGCGCACCCCGTGGTGGTAATCCTGAGCCATAGTGGCGAACCTCCTGATTGGATTAGGCTTCGCCCTATGTTGAAGTGATTGTGCCTGACAAACAGCTAAGCGCAGTTGTGTCGTTATTCACACAAAATGACGGTATTTGTCCGCTTACAGGAAAAATCAAAATAATACTGACTCAGGGCGATTCATTGCTCTCATTCGCCGGAAATTTTCTATAAATGGTAGAAACGCCCACATCAAAAATCAGTGCAATACGCTGTCTTGATTCTCCGGCCTCGAGTAAACGTCCAATCTGTGCCCACTGTTCGGTGGTCAACTTAGGACGGCGTCCACCTACTCTGCCTTTGGCACGAGCTGCAGCCAGCCCTGCTCTGGTACGTTCAACTATCAGTTCACGTTCCATTTCAGCCAGAGCCCCCATGACGTGAAAAAAGAAACGGCCCATTGGGGTACTGGTATCAATACTGTCAGTCAGGCTTCGGAAATTCACACCACGCTGGCGCAACTCTTCTATCAGCGTAACAAGATGCCGCATACTGCGTCCCAGTCTGTCCAGCTTCCAGACAACCAGCGTGTCTCCTGCCGATAGTGTCCTGAGCAGTTTTTTAAGCCCCGGTCTGTCGGGCTTAGTGCCACTGATTTTATCCTCAAAAATCCGCTCACATCCCGCGCAGTTCAGTGCATTACGTTGCAAATCGGTGTTCTGGTCATTTGTTGACACGCGTACATAGCCAATAAGCATGATCAATCCCCTGAATAAAAACCGGGGATGATGCCAGTTAGCCATTATCTCTGCATTTTCTTAAACGTTGGTTTGGGAGAATTATCTCTGGCTGGCACTGCATCGGGTGTCATTGGCCTGAATGGGTATGTAACGATTCCGTTAATTATTTCAGGTTCCCGGAGAACACTGATTATTCAGTGGGGGCAGGCGAGATTTGGTGGGTCTGGTGGTGAAGATGCAGGATATCTTAATGATTTTCCTTTTGCCTTTCCGTCAGCATGTTATGGGATGATAGTTAGTCATGTGGGGCATACACCTTCAGGCGCAGGAATCCTGTCGGCTTCTGCAATTACATCAAATCAGTTCCGCGGTTTTTCAAGCATAGCGACTGCTGCAAATGCTGTATTAGGTCGTTATATCGCTATAGGGGTTTAATATGTTTTATAGTCCATCTTTAAACATTTTTGTGAATCCTGCGCTTAAGGATGATTACATTAATGCAAATTCATGGCCAGATGATGCTCTGGCTGTCAGTGATGATGTTTATAATGAATTTGCAATCAATACGCCCCCAGATGACAAAATTCGTGTTGCAGGAAAAAATGGATTACCCACATGGGCACTAATACCTCCACCATCATATGAAGAACTTATTCAACAGGCAGAATCAGAAAGGCAATTATTGCTTAATCAGGCCAACGAATACATGAACAGTAAACAATGGCCCGGTAAAGCCGCTATTGGTCGTCTGAAAGGTGAGGAACTGGCGCAATATAATTTGTGGCTGGATTATCTGGACGCACTGGAACTGATTGATACCTCCAGTGCTCCAGATATTGAATGGCCTACGCCTCCGGCAGTTCAGGCCAGATGACATCCGGCGCGGTGCTGGTATCTGTTGCCGCCACCGCGTCAATGTAATCCAACACGGCGTTAAGTCGGGTGGGTAATGACTCCAACTTACTGATAGTGTTTTATGTTCAGATAATGCCCGATGACCTTGTCATGCAGCTCCACCGATTTTGAGAACGACAGTGACTTCCGTCCCAGCCTTGCCAGATGTTGTCTCAGATTCAGATTATGTCGCTCAATGCGCTGAGTGTAACG
>NZ_MIIV01000501.1:0-23035 GCF_001743015.1 Shigella sp. FC1567 | reverse complement strand
CTGCCGGAATGGCCTTCCAACCGTGTTGACGAACTCCTGCCATGGAACGTAGCACTCACCAATAAATAAGCGTCAATACGGTGCTCCGTTGACGCTTACTGATACAGTCACCCTGTCCGACAATTTCCAGCCCTTCGCCGGTACAGATGCCATGACAATAACCCGCCCTCTGGAGATGCTTCGCGACGGTAAATACCCGCAGCCAGATTTCATCTTCCAGCGCCAGCTTACGGGTGCTCGTTAAACTTTCACGCTGTAACGCAGGCAGAAAGCGTGCAGCCCCCAGCAACAATACGCTACTGATCGCCATAGCAATCAACACTTCCAGCAGAGAAAAACCTTGCTCTTTTACAGGCATCCTTCTGTTTCTCCTTGCTGACAAAGCCGGAGTCTTCCCCACGGCGAAACCACCAGCCACCACTCGCCCGTTGAGTTTTTGAAGCGAATATGCCCGGCCCATGCGGTATTGCGCAGGCCAAAGAAAGCAAGCGAAGGTGTCAGGTCGCTCATTTCGACTTCGGGCCAGCGTGGCACAAAGACCAATGGTGAACTGCCATGACAGGTATTGGCCCCAGCAGCGGAACTCACAAGGCACCATAACGTCCCCTCCCTGATAACGCTGATACTGTGGTCGCGGTTATGCCAGTTGGCATCTTCACGTAAATAGAGCAAATAGTCCCGCGCCTGGCTGGCGGTTTGCCATAGCCGTTGCGACTGCTGCCAGTATTGCCAGCCATAGAGTCCACTTGCGCTTAGCATGACCAAAATCAGCATCGCGACCAGCGTTTCAATCAGCGTATAACCACGTTGTGTTTTCATGCCGGCAGTATGGAGCGAGGAGAAAAAAGACGAGGGCCAGTTTCTATTTCTTCGGCGCATCTTCCGGACTATTTACGCCGTTGCAGGACGTTGCAAAATTTCGGGAAGGTGTCTCGAAGAATTTAATGGAGGGTAAAAAAAACCGACGCACACTAGCGTCGGCTCTGGCAGGATGTTTCGTAATTAGATAGCCACCGGCGCTTTAATGCCCGGATGCGGAGCGTAGCCTTCAATCTCAAAATCTTCGAAACGGTAGTCGAAGATGGATTCGGGTTTACGTTTGATAATCAACTTCGGCAGCGGACGCGGTTCGCGGCTTAATTGCAGATGAGTTTGATCCATATGATTGCTGTACAGGTGCGTGTCGCCCCCCGTCCAGACAAAATCGCCCACTTCCAGATCACACTGCTGCGCCATCATATGCACCAGTAACGCGTAGCTGGCAATGTTAAACGGCAGGCCGAGGAAAACGTCACAGGAGCGCTGATAAAGCTGGCAAGAGAGTTTGCCGTCTGCCACATAGAACTGGAAGAACGCATGGCACGGTGCCAGCGCCATTTTATCCAGTTCGCCTACGTTCCACGCTGAAACAATAATGCGGCGCGAATCCGGGTCGTTTTTCAGCTGGTTCAGTACCGTAGTGATCTGGTCAATATGACGACCATCCGGCGTTGGCCAGGCGCGCCACTGTTTACCATACACTGGCCCGAGGTCGCCGTTTTCATCGGCCCATTCGTCCCAGATGGTGACATTGTTTTCGTGTAGATAAGCAATGTTAGTGTCGCCCTGCAGAAACCACAGCAGTTCATGGATGATGGAACGCAGGTGGCAACGTTTAGTTGTCACCAGCGGGAATCCATCCTGCAGGTTAAAACGCATCTGATGACCAAAAATGGAAAGCGTTCCGGTTCCGGTACGGTCGTTTTTCTGTGTGCCTTCGTCGAGCACTTTTTGCATCAGTTCTAAATACTGTTTCATGGTTCCTCAGGAAACGTGTTGCTGTGGGCTGCGACGATATGCCCAGACCATCATGATCACACCCGCGACAATCATCGGGATGGAAAGAATTTGTCCCATGCTGATGTACTGCACCCAGGCACCAGTAAACTGCGCGTCGGGCTGGCGGAAAAACTCAACAATGATGCGAAACGCGCCGTAACCAATCAGGAACAAACCTGAGACAGCTCCCATTGGGCGCGGTTTACGAATATACAGGTTGAGGATAATAAACAGCACTACACCTTCCAGCAACAGCTCGTAAAGCTGTGATGGGTGGCGCGGCAGCACACCGTAAGTATCGAAAATGGATTGCCACTGCGGGTTGGTTTGCAGCAGCAAAATATCTTCTGTACGGGAGCCAGGGAACAGCATGGCAAACGGGAAGTTCGGGTCAACGCGGCCCCACAATTCACCGTTAATAAAGTTGCCCAGACGCCCGGCACCAAGACCAAACGGAATGAGTGGTGCGATAAAATCAGAGACCTGGAAGAAGGAACGTTTAGTACGGCGGGCGAAGATAATCATCACCACGATAACGCCAATCAGGCCGCCGTGGAAGGACATGCCGCCGTCCCAGACACGGAACAGATACAGCGGATCGGCCATAAACTGCGGGAAGTTGTAGAACAGAACATAACCAATACGTCCACCGAGGAAGACGCCGAGGAAGCCCGCATAGAGTAAGTTTTCAACTTCATTTTTGGTCCAGCCACTGCCCGGACGATTCGCCCGACGTGTTGCCAGCCACATTGCAAAAATGAAACCCACCAGATACATCAGGCCGTACCAGTGAAGCGCCACGGGTCCTATTGAGAAAATGACCGGATCAAACTCCGGAAAATGCAGATAGCTACTGGTCATCTGTCACCACAAGTTCTTGTTATTTCGCTGAAAGAGAACAGCGATTGAAATGCGCGCCGCAGGTTTCAGGCGCTCCAAAGGTGCGAATAATAGCACAAGGGGACCTGGCTGGTTGCCGGATACCGTTAAAAGATATGTATATGATCCGCGCTATAACCCTCCGCGAATCAGCCCGCCCATGCCGCGACGCTCCATAAAGGCTGCAACCTGATGACGAACTTCGGTCGCCAGTTGCGCTTCCAGACTACGCTGCGCAAGATTTTCTGCTTCGGCAAAATCAATGCGCCGCAGCAGGTATTTTACCCGCGCTACAGAACGTCCGTTCATAGACAGATGGCGATACCCAAGCCCAATGAGGATTGCCACGCACATGGGATCGCCCGCCATTTCACCGCACAAACGGAGATCGATACCATGTATTTCCGCTTCCCGGGCGATCATTGCCAGAGCTCGTAACATTGCAGGATGAAGGCTGTCATAAATGTTCGCCACCCGGGTATTGTTGCGATCAACGGCCAGAATGTATTGAGTCAGATCGTTGGTGCCAACAGAGATGAAATCGACCCGCTTTGCCAGATGCGGCAGCATAAATACCATTGACGGTACTTCCAGCATGATGCCGATACGTGGTTTGGGAATTTCGTAACCGATCATCTCCTCGACTTCACGTCCGGCACGTTCAATCAGGCGGCGTGCTTCGTCAACTTCATCGAGGCTGGTGACCATCGGCAACAGAATATTCAGGTTGCCCGTAGCGGCATTAGCACGCAGCATCGCCCGCACCTGGATCAAGAAGATCTCCGGCTGATCGAGCGTAATGCGAATCCCACGCCAACCCAGGCATGGATTCTCTTCGCTGATCGGCATGTAAGGCAGCTGCTTATCTGCTCCGACATCCAGCGTACGCAAGGTGACGGGTTTATCATTGAACATTTGCAGCATCCCCTGATACTGCGCCACCTGTTCTTCTTCCGACGGGAAACCACTTTGCAGCATGAATGGGATTTCAGTGCGATAAAGACCGATGCCATCAATACGGCTGCCCAGTTTTTCTTCATGTTCCGGGCTTAAACCAGCATTGAGCATGACTTTTATACGCTCACCGCTTTTTAACTGCGCGGGTAAATTGACGTCATCTTCCGCCAGACGGCTAAGCTCAATCTCTTCACTAATTAGCCGCTGATATTCTTGCAGCAGTATCGGCTCCGGATCGACCAGCAATTCACCGCGATAGCCATCAACGATCAGCGTCCTACGATGCAGCACCGAAGGCTGAATATCCGCGCCCATCACGGTAGGGAGCCCCAGCGCACGTACCATGATCGCAGCATGGGAGTTGGCTGCGCCATCTCGCACGACAACACCGACTAAGCGATCCTGGGGCAGCTCAGCAAGAGTTGTCGCTGACAGTTCATCTGCCACCAGAATGAAACGTTCCGGCCAGGCGTTCGGCCCTTGATTAGCGTCATCAAGATGAAACAGCAATCGCTGACCCAGCGCACGTAAATCGCCAGCCCGCTCTTTGAGATAGTTATCGCTTAGCGCGGCAAACTGTTCGGCAAATTTTTCAATGACCGTTTTTACCGCCCACTCTGCCACCGAGCCTTTATCAACCTCGGCAAACAATTCGCGACGCAGCCGGGTGTCCGAAAGCAGGTGCGAGTAAAGATCGAAAATAGCCGCCGTTTCTTTTTGTGCTCCGGCGGCAAAGCGTTTGCTGTAGCGGCGAAACTCGTTTGCCGCTTCTTCCAGCGCCCCGGTCAATCGTTCGCGTTCCAGAGCCGGATCCAGCGTTGATGCCTGATACACCTGTTCCATTAAAGGTAACGTGGCATCCTGCCAGCCTTCGGCAATCGCCACACCAGGTGCTGCCGGTAATGCGCGGATTCGCGTCTGGCGATATTGCCCAAACAAGGCAGTCAACTGCGACTGAGAAAGAATAGCTGCCATCTGGGTGGCAAGCGTCACCAGGAAGGATTCTTCACTTTCGTCATACTGGCGCAACTCTCGTTGCTGTACCACCAGTACACCAAGCAACTGGCGACGTTGAATAATTGGTACGCCTAAAAACGCGCGGAAACGTTCTTCTTTTACGGAGGGGATGTATTTGAAGCTGGGGTGCTTTTGCGCATCTGCAAGGTTTATCGGTTCCGCCAGCCTGCCAACCAGGCCGACGATCCCTTCATCAAACGCGAGCGTTACAGTGCGACCGCGTGGTTTTTTCAGCCCCCGGGTCGCCATCAGGTAGTAACAACGTCGATCATGATCGGCCAGGTAGACCGAACAGACCTCGGTATCCATCGCAAGACAGATGTCGGTAACCAGAATATTTAACGCCTCATTCAGGCGTGGTGCGCTGGCTACCTTTTCGACTATTTCGCGCAGGCGAGTGAGCATAATTGGCGTGACTTAACCTCTTTTACGTCGATAAGCAGATGTGTTTTGTGGTTTTGGCGTATTTTCCTGCAGTGACATCACCACACTCGCGAACTCTTTCATTACCCTACGGTAGACATCACGTTTAAATGACACCACCTGTCTGACCGGATACCAGTAACTTACCCATCGCCAGCCGTCAAACTCTGGTGTACTGCTGGTTTGCATATTGATTTCTGCATCGCCGCTCACCAGCTGCAAGAGAAACCATTTTTGTTTTTGGCCGATACAAACCGGCTTCGTGTCCCAACGCACCAAACGTTTCGGTAATTTGTAGCGCAACCAGTTACGCGTTGAAGCAAGGATTCGAACGTCTTTGCGGCTTAATCCTACTTCTTCAAACAATTCACGGTACATCGCCTGCTCTGCGGATTCTCCGGGGTTGATTCCGCCTTGCGGAAATTGCCAGGAGTGCTGACCAAATCGCCGGGCCCACATTACCTGCCCCTGGCGATTACAAATCACGATACCTACGTTTGGGCGGTAGCCATCGTCATCAATCACCGGACTACCTCAAAATAAAGCTTTATATACGAATGATTGTTTCATACTCCAGGAAGACGGTAAACCACTCTCTGCAGGGCATTACACACTAATAACAATTGAATAACTCACAGTTATGTGCAGAGTTATAAACAGAGGAAGGGGTGGATAGCCGTTTTTATTCACCTTTTCTGTGGATAGAGTTGTGAAGAACTACGGAATTACTACGGGAAAACCCGGAGCATTCTGAATAAGCCCGATATAGGCATTTTAAAATATTCATTATAAGTCAATGCATTACATGTAATTTGAGTAATGAAAAAGAGTAATTCGTGACCCAGGTCACACCTCTCATTTACGGGTTGGCGAAAGATCAACCAATGCCGTATTTATCCACAGAATGTGCCACTAAGTTAAGCACTGAACCACTAAAAACTGGAGTTTCGTCGCACGTCAAGGCTGTAAATGGAAACAGTAGTGGAGGTTTTTCACAGTTATCCCAGCTTTCTGTGGATAACATGGTGTAAGATCCTGTTTATTTTCAGTGACCAGATTTGGAAAACCTATTGCAGTGCTGCGCAACTCGATTATCGGCAGCCTAAAAAGCAATATAAATCAGAGAATTGAACAACACATGTGGAAAAAGTTACACTGCGAATATTCGGTACATAATTGCTGTTTGTTTTTTAACCAAGGTATCATGACATGTCCCAACCTCGCCCACTGCTCTCTCCTCCCGAAACTGAAGAACAGTTGTTAGCGCAAGCACAGCAACTTTCTGGTTATACATTGGGAGAACTGGCGGCACTTGCCGGGCTGGTTACGCCAGAGAATTTAAAACGCGATAAGGGCTGGATTGGCGTGTTACTGGAGATCTGGCTAGGTGCCAGCGCAGGGAGTAAACCTGAGCAAGATTTTGCTGCTCTGGGCGTGGAACTTAAAACTATCCCTGTGGATAGTCTTGGTCGTCCGCTGGAAACAACATTCGTTTGTGTTGCCCCGTTAACGGGTAATAGCGGGGTGACCTGGGAAACCAGCCACGTGCGCCACAAGCTCAAACGCGTACTGTGGATACCGGTTGAAGGCGAGCGCAGCATCCCGCTGGCGCAGCGTCGCGTAGGATCCCCGTTGCTGTGGACCCCGAATGAAGAGGAAGACCGACAGCTACGCGAAGACTGGGAAGAATTAATGGATATGATTGTTCTCGGTCAGGTTGAGCGGATCACCGCTCGTCACGGGGAATATTTACAGATAAGACCGAAAGCAGCGAATGCGAAAGCGCTTACCGAAGCCATTGGTGCCCGGGGCGAACGGATTCTGACGCTGCCACGCGGCTTTTATTTGAAGAAGAATTTCACCAGTGCACTACTGGCCCGTCATTTTCTGATCCAGTAGCCATCGCTTTGACCTGCCGCTTTCCGGGCATATAATTACCGCTTCATTTTTTTGGCAGGGCTTTTTAGATGTTATTTGCATGGATAACCGATCCTAACGCCTGGCTTGCGCTCGGTACGCTGACGCTGCTGGAGATCGTTCTTGGGATCGACAATATTATTTTCCTTTCTCTGGTGGTGGCAAAGCTTCCCACAGCACAACGTGCTCATGCGCGCCGTCTGGGGTTGGCGGGAGCCATGGTTATGCGTCTGGCGCTGCTGGCATCAATCGCCTGGGTTACGCGCCTGACAAATCCGCTTTTTACAATATTCAGTCAGGAAATTTCTGCCCGTGATTTGATTCTGCTTCTGGGTGGCTTGTTCCTTATCTGGAAAGCCAGCAAGGAAATCCACGAATCCATTGAAGGTGAAGAAGAAGGGCTGAAAACACGCGTTTCATCATTCCTCGGCGCTATCGTGCAGATTATGCTGCTGGATATTATCTTTAGCCTCGACTCGGTGATTACGGCTGTGGGTCTGTCAGATCACCTGTTTATTATGATGGCAGCCGTGGTGATTGCCGTAGGCGTGATGATGTTCGCCGCGCGCTCGATTGGTGATTTTGTCGAACGCCATCCTTCGGTAAAAATGCTGGCGCTCTCTTTCCTGATTCTGGTGGGCTTTACCCTGATTCTGGAAAGTTTCGACATCCACGTACCGAAAGGTTACATCTACTTCGCGATGTTCTTCTCTATTGCGGTTGAAAGCCTCAACTTGATTCGCAACAAAAAGAATCCGCTCTGATACTCCGTACGCTCTCCTGCGGGAGGGCGTACTCACTCCTTTTACCCTCACAGTTTAAGATTTTCCTGCTTTCAAGATATATAACGTCGTTTTATAAACAGACTATTATCATAGGTAGGCCAAATGAGGATAACCGGATGAAAAAATGGGCAGTAATAATTTCTGCAGTCGGACTGGCGTTTGCTGTTTCCGGGTGTTCCAGTGATTACGTCATGGCGACCAAAGATGGCCGTATGATTTTGACCGATGGAAAACCTGAAATTGATGATGATACCGGGCTGGTGAGTTATCACGATCAGCAAGGTAACGCGATGCAAATTAACCGTGATGATGTTTCGCAAATTATTGAACGTTAACAAATAAGGTCAGCATCCGGCTGGCCTTAAGATTTTTCTCTTTCCCTTTTCCCTTCCCTCTGCCATTTTTATATTCCTTATGTCGTGATTATAAAAAGGAAACGGCTATGCAATATCACCGTATACCCCACAGTTCGCTGGAAGTCAGCACGCTGGGGCTTGGCACGATGACGTTTGGTGAACAGAACAGCGAAGCCGACGCCCACGCACAACTCGACTATGCCGTCGCTCAGGGCATTAACCTTATCGACGTTGCCGAAATGTACCCAGTACCTCCGCGCCCCGAAACGCAAGGGTTAACCGAAACCTACGTCGGCAACTGGCTGGCGAAACATGGCAGCCGCGAAAAGTTAATTATCGCCTCCAAAGTGAGCGGACCGTCGCGCAATAATGACAAGGGCATCCGCCCGGATCAGGCGCTGGATCGGAAGAATATCCGCGAAGCGCTGCATGACAGCCTCAAGCGCCTACAGACTGATTACCTCGATCTTTATCAGGTGCACTGGCCGCAGCGCCCGACCAACTGCTTCGGCAAACTCGGTTATAGCTGGACGGATTCTGCGCCTGCGGTTTCGCTGCTGGATACGCTGGACGCACTGGCAGAGTACCAACGCGCGGGAAAAATTCGTTATATCGGCGTGTCGAACGAAACTGCATTTGGCGTAATGCGCTACCTGCATCTGGCGGACAAACACGATCTGCCGAGTATTGTCACCATTCAGAACCCTTACAGTCTGTTAAACCGCAGTTTTGAAGTAGGTCTGGCAGAAGTCAGCCAGTATGAAGGGGTCGAACTGCTGGCCTATTCATGCCTGGGTTTCGGCACGCTGACCGGGAAATATCTCAATGGTGCAAAAACCGCTGGCGCACGTAATACGCTCTTTAGTCGGTTCACCCGCTATAGCGGTGAGCAAACGCAAAAAGCCGTCGCGGCGTATGTTGATATCGCCAGACGTCATGGCCTGGACCCTGCTCAGATGGCGCTCGCGTTTGTACGCCGTCAACCGTTTGTTGCCAGCACTCTGCTGGGCGCAACCACGATGGATCAGCTGAAAACTAACATCGAAAGTTTGCATCTGGAGTTAAGCGAAGACGTATTAGCTGAAATTGAAGCGGTGCATCAGGTTTATACTTATCCGGCACCATAAGATTAACGCCGGTTAAAACCGGCGTTAAATATTAATGACGGCGCTGCCAGATCCACAGCGCCGTTATTGCCAGCGCAAACAGCGCACCGAAGCCAATGCCAATGGGCACGACCGGGATGCCTACCATTACCGCCAGCGAGTAAATGCCCAGCATCAACAACATGGCGCTGTTTTCGCCAAGGTTTTGTACTGCAATCGCATTCCCCGCCCCGACGCTTTTTTTACCCCGCTCCTGTAGCAACGCATTGAGCGGAACGACAAAAAAGCCCCCCATCACGCCAATCAGCATCAACAAGGCATAGGCTGGCAGCAGCTCGTGTTGCAGGGAAAAAATCAGTACCACCACGCCAATCAAAATCCCGGCTGGCATACAGCGTGACACGGTTTCCAGCGTAACTAACTTCGCTGCCGCACCTGCGCCAACCACGATACCAATCGCTACCATCGCGTTGAGATAGGTGGGCGTAGAGTTATCGGTAATGCCCAGCGCCACCGGTACCCACAGCACCAACAGGAAACGCAGCGTGACACCCGCTCCCCAGAATAAACTGGTGCCCACCAGCGAAAAACGCGTTTCACCATTGCGCCATAGCGAGGTGCAGGCATTCAGGAAACTGCGGGTCATGTTGATGAGATTCCAAGACTGCCCCGGACGCGCCGCCGCCAGTTTGGGAATGTAGATATTGGCAACGACCGCACCACCGTAGGCCAGTGCGCATGCGGCCAGGGCGACGAGGACATGCCAGTCAGCCAGCACACCACCGGCTACGGAACCGAGCAAAATCGCCGCTATGGTAGAAGCTTCCATTAAACCGTTAGCTTTCACTAACTTACTACCCGTGGTTAATTCGCCGAGAATACCGTATTTCGCCGGTGAATAGGCTGCAGCACCAACCCCCACCAGCGTATAGCCGAGAAACGGATTGATACCAAAGCAGATACTGGCTGCGCCCAGCAGCTTCAGGCCGTTGGCAAACATCATCACCCGGCCTTTGGCGAAGCTATCCGCCACCTGCCCGACAAACGGCGCAAAAAGAATGTAAGCACCTACAAACACCATTTGCAGGATGGGCTGGCTCCACTCCGGATAGAACTGCGCTTTCAGTAACGCCAGAGTGGCAAACAGTAGGGCATTATCGCCAAACGCAGAGAGAAACTGCGCCACGATAACCGCTTTCATCCCCTTCGACCACAACGAAGTGTTAGTGTGCACTGACTCACTCATCGTGTTGTTCCGCTTCGTCTACCCAGCTTTTCAACGTGACAAAGTCAGGTTTGCCGCTGCCAAGTAATGGCATCTGTTTCAGATAGCGAATATCGCGCGGTACAGCAAGCTCCGGCACGCCGTGCTCGCGGGCATACTGTTGCAACTTATCGAGCGTCAGTTCGTTATCTGTGGTGAAAAGCACCAGTGCCTCGCCTTTGCTGGCATCGCTCTTAATCGCAGTGGCATGGACTTTATCTGGCGAAACACCAAGTGCCAGTTGTTCCACCATTTCCAGCGACACCATTTCGCCTGCAATTTTGGCAAAGCGTTTTGCGCGGCCCTGAATCTGCACAAAGCCCTGCTCGTCAAAACGCACAATATCGCCAGTGTCATACCAGCCGCGCTCCATTTCGCCGCGAACATTCTCGGCGGTGGGCACTTCCAGTACACCTGGCTTCTCCACCCGCAGATAGCCGTTCATTATGTTCGGCCCTTTCAGTTGCAGGCGTCCGCCCTCTTCGATACCAGGAACCGACAACAGGCGCGCATCCATTCCTGGTAGAATACGCCCTACCGTACCGGGTTTCGCCGCCATCGGTACGTTGATAGAAACGACAGGCGCGCACTCGGTTACACCATAGCCTTCAAGGATGCGCAGGCCAAATTTATCCTGCCAAAGCTGTTTGGTACTTTCTTGTAGTTTTTCTGCGCCTGCCACCACATAGCGTAGACGATAGAAGTCATACGGGTTGGCGAAACGCGCGTAGTGACCGAGGAAAGTCGAGGTACCGAACAACACGGTGCAACTGCGGTCATACACCAACTCCGGCACAATGCGGTAATGCAGCGGGCTTGGATAAAGGAACACTTCTGCACCTGTAAGCAGTGGCGTAAACAGGCCTACCGTCAGCCCAAAGGAGTGAAACAGCGGTAATGCCGACATAAAGCGATCGTTGGTGGTGAAGTCGGCAATCGTTTTAATCTGCTCGACGTTCGCCAGAATGCTTTTATGGCTATGGACGACGCCTTTTGGATGGCCTTCAGAACCGGAGGTAAAGAGGATCAGCGCCTCTTCTTCCGGCTGCTGTTTTACCTGCGCCAGGCGCGGCATCAGCAAATGAGCGAAGATCCATACTTTGTCGGCAGTGGTGACATCTGCTTTTAAATCTTCCAGATAGACCCAGCGCACCTGAGTAAGTTGCTCCGGCAGATGCCAGAGTTTGCCTTTATCGAGAAACTGGCGGGAAGTGAAGATGGTTTTGATTTCAGCCGCCGTAATAGCACTGGTCAGCCCTTTTACCCCAGCAGTGTAGTTCATCATTGCGGGAATGCGGCGACGCGCGATGGCCCCAAAAATCACTGCCGCACTGATGCCTGCATTGGGCAGCATTAAGCCGATGCGTTCGCCTTCAACACTGTATTTTTCAAGGATGCGTCCAACAAACAGCGTTTTCGTAAGCAATTTGCGATAGGAGTCTGGGGTAAAGTTGACGTCTTCGACACATTTCTTCCCGGCTCCGAAGCGGTACATTGCACTCAGTAAAGATTCGTACAGAGTTTCACGCGGGCGCACCGCCATACGCGCTTCCATCATTATTTGATGCAGCATTTCGCCAGCGATTTTGCGACGGTCACGGGCACGCGACGCATCCGGCATCGCCACCTGCGTTGGAGGCAAAATATGCAGAGTAATTTGCGGGAACAAGCGACGTTTAACCAGACCTTTCAGGCGGCTGAAGTGCGTAAGTTCCGCCCCTTCAATACGCACAGGAATAACCGTTGCACCAGACTTCGCCGCGACAAAACCCGCGCCATCGTAGATTTTCATCAGCGAGCCTGTAGTGGTGATGCGTCCTTCAGGGAAAATCACCACTGGTCGGCCCTGTTCCACCAGACGTACCAGATGTTTAATAGCCATAGGTTGCGTCGGGTCGAGAGGAACAAAGTCGATAAATGATTTCAGCCAACGCATATACCACTGTTGGCTTATTGAGGTGTAAACGGCAAACACTGGACGCACAGGTAAAAACAGTCCAAGCAAAATGCCATCAATAAAAGAGACGTGATTAGGCGTAATTAGAACGCGCTCGCCCTTCAGTGCCTGGGTGTCACCCGTAACGCGAACGCGATACAAAACACGGCACAAATTTCGAAAAAAGCTAAAAAGCATTCCAACTCCCTTTGCTCTGATTCAGTAAAAGCGAATGGAGGGAGATTACACGAGATAAAGAACGCGAGCGACAGTAAATTAGGTGCGAAAAAAAACCTGCGCATCCGCGCAGGTTGGTGCAAGAGACAGGGTACGAAGAGCGTACCGAATAATCTCACCAATCAATACCTCTGGGATCACCACTTTAGCAACCTGAAGCCAAACGCCACCAGCGGTCAATCGCAACAGCGTTTCGCAAAGTGTAACCAAAGGTTTGCAATCTCTTTTTTTGTCTTACTTATTTGCGTTTGGCTCACATTCCCACGATGAAAACACGCCACTCCTTGAACCAACGGGCGTTTTCCGTAACACTGAAAGAATGTAAGCGTTTACCCACTAAGGTATTTTCATGGCGACCATAAAGGATGTAGCCCGACTGGCAGGCGTTTCAGTCGCCACCGTTTCCCGCGTCATTAATAATTCACCCAAAGCCAGCGAAGCTTCCCGGCTGGCTGTGCATAGTGCAATGGAGTCTCTTAGCTATCACCCGAACGCCAACGCCCGTGCGCTGGCGCAGCAGACCACTGAAACGGTCGGTCTGATCGTTGGTGATGTTTCCGATCCGTTTTTCGGTGCAATGGTGAAAGCGGTCGAACAGGTGGCTTATCACACCGGTAATTTCTTATTGATTGGCAACGGTTACCACAACGAACAAAAAGAGCGTCAGGCTATTGAGCAACTGATCCGCCATCGCTGTGCTGCGTTGGTCGTCCATGCCAAAATGATCCCGGATGCCGATTTAGCCTCATTAATGAAACAAATGCCCGGTATGGTGCTGATCAACCGTATCCTGCCTGGCTTTGAAAACCGTTGTATTGCTCTTGACGATCGTTACGGTGCCTGGCTGGCAACGCGTCATTTAATTCAGCAAGGTCATACCCGCATTGGTTATCTGTGCTCTAACCACTCTATTTCTGACGCCGAAGATCGTCTGCAAGGGTATTACGATGCCCTTGCTGAAAGTGGTATTGCGGCCAATGACCGGCTGGTGACATTTGGCGAACCAGACGAAAGCGGCGGCGAACAGGCAATGACCGAGCTTTTGGGACGAGGAAGAAATTTCACTGCGGTAGCCTGTTATAACGATTCAATGGCGGCGGGTGCGATGGGCGTTCTCAATGATAATGGTATTGATGTACCGGGTGAGATTTCGTTAATTGGCTTTGATGATGTGCTGGTGTCACGCTATGTGCGTCCGCGCCTGACCACCGTGCGTTACCCAATCGTGACGATGGCGACCCAGGCTGCCGAACTGGCTTTGGCGCTGGCGGATAATCGCCCTCTCCCGGAAATCACTAATGTCTTTAGTCCGACGCTGGTACGTCGTCATTCAGTGTCAACTCCGTCGCTGGAGGCAAGTCATCATGCAACCAGCGACTAACCGCAGTTAAAGCAATTCCAGCGCCAGTAATTCTTCGATGGTCTGGCGACGGCGAATCAACCGCGCCTGACCATTATCAAACAGAACTTCTGGTAACAGCGAACGGCTATTGTAGTTGGATGACATTGATGCGCCATATGCCCCTGTATCATGCAGTACCAGATAATCACCTGCCTTCACTTCCGGCAAGGCGCGGGTTTCAACATTTCCCCCTTCCTGCTGGGTAAAGACATCGCCCGATTCACATAACGGTCCGGCGACGACGGTTTCCACCGTTGGCGCGTGTTCCAGAGAACGACCATCAGCTGCCAGGGCACTGATATGGTGGTAACTACCGTACATTGCCGGGCGCATCAGATCGTTGAACCCGGCATCAACCAGCACAAAGTGGCGGCTCCCCATTTGTTTGACGCTCCGCACCTGAGTAATTAATACGCCAGACTGCGCTACCAGGAAGCGACCCGGTTCAATTTCCAGTTTCACAGGGTGGCCCAAATGGCGGGCGATTTGCTCACGCGCGGCATTCCACAGACCATAATAATGTTCGGTATCAACCGCCTCTTCACCCTGTTGATAAGGAACAGAAAGCCCACCGCCCGCAGAAATAGCCTGTAAATCCTGACCGAATTCGATGACCTGACGCACCATAGCACCACACACCTGTTCCAGATGGGCATAATCAACGCCAGAACCAATGTGCATGTGAATGCCGACCAGCTGCAGATGATGACGTTGTATCACGTCCAGTGCGGCGGGCAGATCGGTGTACCAGATACCGTGCTTGCTGTTTTCGCCACCGGTATTGGTTTTTTGGCTATGTCCGTGACCAAACCCCGGATTAACGCGCAGCCATACCCGATGCCCTGGCGAAACCTGGCCCAGTTGGTCGAGCATATCAACAGAACCCGCATTCACCGGAATTTGCAATTCACTGACGCGTTCAAGCGTCGCCTGATCGATAACATCTGCCGTAAAAACAATATCATCGGGGTGCGTTTGCGGATTGTAACCCGCCGCCAACGCACGCTCTATTTCGCCTAACGAGACGGAATCCACTTTCACGCCCTGCTCACGCATTAAGCGCAAAATATGAATATTGGAACAGGCTTTCTGTGCAAAGCGCACCACATCAAACTGTTTCAGCGCTGCAATCTGCCGACGAATAATTTGCGCATCGTAGACCCACACCGGGCAGCCAAATTCAGCGGGCAAACGCAGCAGATTTTCGGCGGTGAGATCGGTATCGGTGCTGAACAGTGAATGTGGCATAACAAACTCCAGATAAGTGCTTTTTTATGATTACGCCACATCATAAAAAGAATAAAAAATATCGATTTATGTCGAGTCTATGCAAAAATGATATGGATTACCGGATTGCGAGAGAGCGCTAATGGCCGCCGTTAACTTACGTCATATTGAAATTTTTCATGCGGTAATGACCGCCGGAAGCCTGACTGAGGCGGCACACCTGCTACACACCTCACAGCCAACCGTCAGCCGCGAACTTGCGCGCTTTGAGAAGGTGATCGGGCTGAAATTGTTTGAGCGCGTACGTGGGCGATTACATCCTACCGTGCAAGGACTGCGTCTGTTTGAAGAAGTGCAACGATCCTGGTACGGACTGGATCGAATTGTCAGCGCTGCAGAAAGTCTGCGCGAGTTTCGCCAGGGAGAACTGTCTATTGCCTGCCTGCCGGTCTTTTCGCAATCTTTTTTACCGCAGCTCCTGCAACCCTTTCTGGCACGTTATCCCGATGTCAGCTTAAATATCGTGCCCCAGGAATCACCGCTACTTGAAGAGTGGCTCTCGGCCCAGCGTCATGATTTAGGACTCACTGAGACACTCCATACGCCTGCGGGAACAGAACGTACCGAATTACTCTCTTTAGATGAAGTGTGTGTGTTACCTCCGGGTCATCCGCTGGCGGTAAAAAAGGTATTAACGCCGGATGATTTTCAGGGTGAGAACTACATCAGCCTTTCCCGTACTGACAGCTATCGCCAGTTGCTGGATCAGCTATTTACTGAACATCAGGTTAAACGACGCATGATCGTAGAAACCCACAGCGCCGCGTCAATCTGCGCAATGGTACGGGCGGGGGTAGGTGTTTCGGTGGTTAACCCGCTCACCGCACTGGATTATGCGGCAAGCGGTTTAGTGGTGCGGCGGTTCAGTATTGCGGTTCCGTTCACAGTCAGCCTGATCCGCCCCCTGCACCGCCCGTCATCAGCGCTGGTGCAGGCGTTTAGTGAGCATTTACAAGCGGGGTTACCGAAACTGGTCACTTCTCTTGACGCTATTTTGTCGTCAGCTACGACAGCATAAAAGCGACAGCATCCTCGGCATGGATCGCCGCAGTATCAAACACAGGCAAAACACTGCGCTCTTCTGGCACCAGTAAACCAATTTCTGTGCAGCCAAAAATGACGCCCTGTGCGCCCTGTTCTGCAAGGCGAGCAATCACTTGCGCATAATAAGCGCGTGACGCTTCGGTAAATTGCCCCAGACACAGTTCTTCAAAAATAATCTGATTAATTTTCGCCCGTTCATCCGCTTCAGGAATAAGACAATTGATGGAAAATTGTTCCGTCAGCCGCCCGCGATAAAAATCCTGTTCCATGGTGTAACGCGTACCCAGCAGCGCCACACGAGTCATTCCGGCCCCGGTAATTGCACGTCCGGTGGCATCCGCAATGTGTAAGAAAGGCAGAGTGCAACGTGACTCAATGGCATCCGCCACTTTATGCATCGTATTGGTACATAACACAATACCTTCTGCGCCCGCCCGCTGTAAGCCAAGCGCCGCCTCAGCCAGAATGTCCCCGGTTTTATCCCATTCCCCGCGACGCTGGCACTCTTCTATTTCATGAAAATCGACGCTATGTAGCAGCACTTGCGCAGAGTGAAGCCCACCAAGCCGCTGTTTAATGCCTTCATTTATCAAACGATAGTAAGGAATGGTGGATTCCCAGCTCATTCCTCCCAGCAAACCAATTGTTTTCATTCCTCTCTCCTGATGTGTGTTACCGCAACAAGGCTGAATAAGGAACGAGACAAACGCCTCAACGGCCAAGTGCCCAATCTCTATTAACGAAAAAAGGGCCGGATGTACAGCACATCCGGCCCGTGAAATCAGATGCCGATATTTCTCAACTTCTCGCCTGCCATCAGTTTGCGTTCGATATGTTCCAGCGTGACATTTTTGGTTTCCGGAATGAGCCAGAAAGTGATGCCCACAAACGCAATGTTCAGCGCAGTGTAGAGCCAGAACGTACCGGCAGCGCCAATGCTGTCGAGCAGCGTCAGGAAGGTCGCCGATAATCATATTCGACACCCAGTTCGTGGTGGTCGAACAGGTAATACCGAAATCGCGGCATTTCAGCGGCTGAATTTCAGAGCACAGGATCCACACCACTGGCGCGGCGCTCATCGCATAACCGGCAATACACATCATCGTCATGCCAACAGAGAGCCAGGACAATCCACTGGAAGCCGTACCGTTATCAAACTGCATCAGGCAATAGCCCAGCACCAGAGTGCCTAACGCCATCACGCTGAAACCAATTTTCAGAGCCGGTTTACCCCTGCTTTATCTACCGTAAACACCGCAATAAAGGTGGCGAACATAAAGGTCAGCCCTACGACCAGAGTCGCAATCATCTGTTGTTCTGTGGTCGTAAAGCCCGCCATTTTGAAGATACGCGGCGCGTAGTACATGATGATGTTCATACCGGTAAACTGCTGCATCGCCTGCAACAACATACCGAGAAACACAGCACGACGGACGTTACGGTTGATCTTAAACAGTGCCCAACCGCCCTGTTTTAACTTCAGGCTTTCACGAATTTCGTTGAGTTCTTCTCGCGCTTTTTCCGACGTATCGCGCAGCATACGCAATACTTCTTCCGCCTCAATATGACGCCCCTTTTCCGCCAACCAGCGCGGGCTATTTGGCAGGAAGACCACCAGAATAATCAGCAGAACTGCTGGTAAAGCAAGAACCCCCAACATTGCGCGCCAGTTACCGCTATAACTGAACGCTGTATCGGATAAAAACGCCAGCACGATGCCGAGTGTGACCATCAACTGGTACATACTGATCATCTTACCGCGAACGTTTTCACTTGCCATTTCAGAAAGATACAGAGGAGCGGTGTAAGACGCGATCCCGACAGCAATGCCCAGCCCCACACGAGCGGCGATTAACATCTCTACGCTGGTCGCAAAAGCGGACCCTATAGAACCGAGTACAAACAGGATGGCCCCCGCCATCAGGCTGTATTTACGCCCCAGGCGGAACGACAGCCAACCATTAAACAGCGCACCAATTGCTGCGCCGAGCATCATGCTACTAACCACCCATTCCTGCAAATGACTGGTCAGCACAAAGTGATCGGTAATGAACGGCAACGCTCCGGCGATTACGCCGATATCAAGACCAAATAACAATCCTGCGACCGCAGCAGCTACCGAAACAAACATATTCATACGCCGCGTATCCCGCAAAGAACGTGGCGTTAAAGCAGATTCCGTATTGATAGTAACCATTTTTTCCTGCCAGCAGAGAGTAAGACATAGTGAAAAAATACGTGAACAACTCACGCAGGTGTCAGGTCGGAAACAGCATAAATATGGATTAAATTGCTGCGACATGTCGTTATGTGATGGATATTCCAATTTTCAAATTAAGTTGAATTATTGAGATTATTATTAACCACCTAATTTTACAGCAGATAAAATTCATAAAGTTCATTAATTGATAATTAATATGGATTATTTCATAACCATGATATGGATTATGATGATCTACAGGTATAAAAAACCCTGCCATGCGGCAGGGTCATAAAAGTAAGAAGAATGAATTAACGCGCCAGCCAACCGCCATCCACGGCAATGGTATAACCATTCACATAATCTGAAGCGCTGGAGGCAAGGAACACTATCGGCCCCATCAGGTCACTCGGCAGTCCCCAACGACCAGCTGGAATGCGGTCGAGAATTTCCGCGCTACGTTGTTCATCTGCCCGTAGTTGTTGAGTATTGTTGGTCGCCATGTAACCCGGAGCTATCGCATTAACATTAATGTTGTGTTTAGCCCATTCGTTCGCCATCAATCGCGTCACACCCATCACGCCGCTTTTTGATGCGGTATAAGAAGGCACACGGATCCCGCCCTGGAAGGAGAGCATTGACGCGATATTGATAATCTTGCCGCCATTGCCTTGCGCGATAAAGTGTTTCGCCGCTGCCTGAGACATGAAGAATACGCTCTTGATATTCAGGTTCATGACATCGTCCCAGTCTTTTTCGCTGAACTCGAGAGCGTCTTCGCGGCGAATCAATCCGGCGTTATTCACCAGGATATCAATATGACCAAATTCAGCTACCGCGCGATCCAGCAGTCCAGGAATGCCATCAATCTTTCGCAGATCGGCGGTCAGGCTTAAAAAACGACGCCCCAGCGCCGTGACCTGCTCGATGGTTTCAGTCGGTTCAACGATGTTAATGCCAACAATGTCACAGCCCGCTTGCGCCAGCCCCAACGCCATCCCCTGGCCCAGCCCAGTATCACAACCAGTGACGACCGCAACTTTACCTTCGAGAGAAAATGCACTTAAAATCATAACAATACCTTATTCGTTTATGCCCACAACTAGCGCAAATCTTTAACGGCCACATGGTCCATATCATCAAAGACCTGGTTTTCACCAACCATGCCCCAGATAAAGGTATAAGCTTTGGTTCCGACGCCGGAATGGATCGACCAGCTCGGGGAGATCACCGCCTGCTCGTTATGCATCACAATGTGACGCGTTTCTTGCGGTTGCCCCATCATGTGGAAAACGCAGGCGTCATCATCCATATTGAAATAGAAATAAACTTCCATCCGGCGCTCGTGGGTGTGACACGGCATGGTGTTCCACAAGTTACCTGGAGCCAGCTCCGTCAGCCCCATACTCAATTGGCAGGTTTCCAGCACATCCGGGACAAAATATTTGTTAATAGTGCGACGGTTACTGGTGAGGTTATCGCCTAACGTGACTGGAGATACTTCGTCCGGGGTGACTTTTTTGGTGGGATACGTCGTATGCGCGGGTGCGCAATTGTAATAAAACTTTGCCGGAGTGGCGGTATCAATACTGGCAAAGACAACTTCTTTTGCACCTTTACCAACATACAGGGCGTCGCGGTGACCTATTTCATAGCATTGGCCATCGACAGTAATCGTACCGGCACCGCCAATATTGATAACACCTAACTCGCGACGTTCAAGGAAATAGCTTACGCCGAGTTGTTTACCAACTTCCCCGCCAACGGAAACCGTTTTAGTTATCGGCATAATGCCGCCAACAATAATTCGGTCAATGTGGCTGTAAACCATGGTGTACTCATCGGCGACAAATACCTTTTCAACCAAAAATTCATTGTGCAGCCCTTGGGTATCCAGCGTTTTTGCGTGCGCACTGTGGATGCTCTGTCTTACGTCCACATCAACCTCCGATAATCAGTGAAGCGTGAAAATAGAAAACGATAGTGAAACACTGTTTCGTTTTCTCTATAAAGGGATGATATGCCCATGGGCTAGGGTTTTCAATTAAAAATAAAACAATGTTTTATTTTTAAGTTAAGGATTAAAAAAAGTGCAGTGTCGATCACGAATATGTCATGAGAATGGAAAAATGAGGGAGCCCAGAAAATGTATGTCGACTTGCCAGCCATCATTATTCAACAGATTAATGACGGCAGATATTTATCGGTAAGGAGGAAATGCAGAGCTACTCGTCACGTTCAATGGTCAATGCCACGCCCTGGCCCCCGCCGATACAAAGCGTTGCCAGCCCTTTGCGGGCATTACGTTTCACCATTTCATGAACCAGAGAAACCAGGATTCGGCAACCGGAAGCGCCTATCGGGTGACCGAGTGCGATCGCGCCACCATTGACATTGACCCGACGCTCATCCCACTCAAGCATCTTGCCAACCGAAAGCGCCTGTGCAGCAAACGCTTCATTAGCCTCGATAAGATCGACATCAGCCAACTGCCAGCCTACACGCTCCAGGCAACGGCGGGTCGCATACACCGGCGCAATTCCCATCAATGCCGGATCTACACCAACGCTGGCAAATGCGCGGATGCGGGCCAGCACGGGTAAATTCAACGCTCGTGCTTTGGCTTCGCTCATCATCATTACCGCAGCTGCGCCATCGTTTATGGATAATGCATTCCCCGCGGTCACAGAACCGAGACTATCAAATGAAGGATTTAAACGGGCTAAACCTTCTGCACTGGCGTCAGTGCATGGCTGTTCATCGGTATCAACAACCAACGTCTGACCGTTACTTTGGATCATTACCGGGACGATCTCATCTTTAAATCGTCCGGCGTCAATCGCCGCTCGCGCTTTTTGTTGCGAGCTAAGTGCGTAAGCATCCTGCAACTGACGGCTGATGCCATATTCGCGAGCCAGATTTTCGGCGGTGACACCAATATGATAATCATTGAAGGCATCCCACAACCCATCATGCACCAGACTGTCAACCAACTGGCTATTGCCAAGCTGTGCACCGGTGCGGCTATCAGTCAGAACATGTGGTGCGCGGCTCATGTTTTCCTGGCCACCGGCGATGACAATATCAGCCTCGCCACACTGTATCGCCTGAGTAGCCAGATGCAGTGCTTTAAGCCCAGAACCGCAAACGTCATTAATAGTGATTGCAGAAACGCTATTAGGAAGACCACCTTTAATAGCCGATTGCCTTGCCGGATTCTGCCCTGCCCCTGCAGTCAACACCTGACCAAGAATTACTTCATCCACCGCATATGCAGGAACGCCGGTACGTTCTATTAACGCTTTCACGACCAAACTACCAAGTTCCACGGCGGAATGACCCGCTAACGCACCACGAAAGCAGCCGATAGGTGTCCGTAACGCCCCGACAATCACAACGTCTTTCATCACAACCTCGCACCAATTAACAGTGCAATAGTAAATGATTGTTAATTACAGTTATCTTAATTGTTTAAAAAAAGTGATTTTTATCACAAAAGAAATATGCCTGAGCAGCAGTCAGAGACATAACTGGCACGTAAGGTTTGCAACCACTAACCCACCAATAGAGGGGTAGATAGGGCGTTAATCTCCCATACTTAACCTGGTTTATGGTAAATTGCCCTCCATTTTGTTTAATTTGTAGATGATACGTTCAGATAATGTCTAATATTTGGTCTAAAGAAGAAACTCTGTGGAGTTTCGCGCTCTACGGCACAGCCGTTGGTGCAGGCACGCTCTTCCTTCCTATTCAGTTAGGTTCGGCAGGGGCTGTGGTCCTGTTTATTACTGCTCTGGTCGCCTGGCCTTTAACATATTGGCCACATAAAGCTTTATGCCAGTTCATCCTCTCATCGAAAACATCAGCAGGTGAAGGGATAACGGGCGCGGTAACACACTACTATGGCAAGAAGATTGGTAATCTGATTACCACGCTGTACTTCATCGCCTTTTTTGTCGTCGTGTTGATATATGCAGTGGCAATTACCAACTCACTTACAGAACAGCTGGCAAAGCATATGGTTATTGATCTTCGCATCCGTATGTTGGTGAGTCTGGGTGGGTAATGACTCCAACTTACTGATAGTGTTTTATGTTCAGATAATGCCCGATGACCTTGTCATGCAGTTCCACCGATTTTGAGAACGACAGTGACTTCCGTCCCAGCCTTGCCAGATGTTGTCTCAGATTCAGATTATGTCGCTCAATGCGCTGAGTGTAACGCTTGCTGATAACGTGCAGCTTTCCCTTCAGGCGTGATTCACACAGCGGCCAGCCATCCGTCATCCATACCACGACCTCAAAGGCCGACAGCAGGCTCAGAAGACGCTCCAGTGTGGCCAGAGTGCGTTCACCGAAGACGTGCGCCACAACCGTCCTCCGTATCCTGTCATACGCGTAAAACAGC
>NZ_MIIV01000500.1:0-23105 GCF_001743015.1 Shigella sp. FC1567 | reverse complement strand
TCAATCATCTGTACTCCAATGACTAGTCTAAAAACTAGTATTAAGACTATCACTTATTTAAGTGATACTGGTTGTCTGGAGATTCAGGGGGCCAGTCTAATGCCTGTCTCCAGAACACCTTTGGTGGTTTGAGCAAACATCAGGTTTTTAGCCAGAGAACCGTTAGTTAACGCATCGGAAGCAAAGATTTTGGTTGCGGTAAAAGTGGTTGCCGCATCAGCTTTAATTTCTTCACCGCCCCAGGTTACTGTCAGCGGAACAATCTTGCTAGCATCCAGGCTTTGAACCAGTTGCGCCGGGGAAACTAACTGCATTTTTACATCTTTGGTAACGTCGTTAGACCAGATTTTGGTCATCAACTGGTAAGATTGCAGACCCTGCCCCGGCAGATATTGCATTTCTACTGCTTTCGGCAACGCGGTGTTATCGGTCTGTGTCATATCCAGAGCGGCATCAACGTTGGCCGTTACAGTAATATCCTTTTGTACTGCCAATGCGGAGCCTGCAACAGAAAACATCGCTGCGACCAGAAGAGATTTTGCAAATACCTTTTTCATTACTATTCCTTCGTTTATTACAATGATAATTAATGGACCGCCAGTTCAAACTCGCCATTATCTTTGGTGATCCAGTTATTATATTTGACAACGATTTTGTCGTAGCCAGATATGCTTTCAAGATTTCTTTCCTGACCAGGGAAGATGTTTTTATTTACGGTCTGTATCTTACAATTTTCTTTGCTATTATTTTTACAATAAGCGATCGTTAAAATCTTTAAGCGTTGATTCCCTGCATTAACTAATTTTTGGGCAGCATTTACTTCTAACTTAGCAATAGGTTGCTGAGGTGGAACACTAACAACAATCCCCCAAATTAAGCTAACAGTTAACTGCATAGAGAAATCTTTTTTATCTGTGGCAACGTCATCAATACTGGGAACCGCTTCAAATTTAACGCGTTAATTTTTTTCTTTTTGCTCTGGTTCCATTGCAACAAAGCGCACAGTTTTGCTACTACCGGCTGGTAAAGCGAATTTAGGTGGCATAACAACCAGATGATTTGCATCACCGGATTTAATCTCAACTTCATTTTCCTGAGGCGTCGATGGATTATCGATACGGAATACTGTCGCCTTGATGTACTGAACTTCATTACTTTTAGATATTACGCGAACGTTGCCTTCATCCTGACTATTAATGGAAACAGCCATAGGATAAACAGTCATATTTGACTGTGCCAAAAAAGGAGCGAACACGAATAAAAGCGGCGCAAGCCGTGATAAGAGATTAATTTTCGCCACCATATAAATTTGATCTTACAATATTGTTTCCAAAAAGTTGGTGTATTAGAGATGTAGATTTATTGTAAGTCAATATAAAAAAGCATTTTTAGTTAATATTAAATTTAAAGGCTGGGAATTAACTTGCTGAAATTTAGTAGCTTTCACAATGACGATACTTATTTTTTAGGAATTTATAAATATTCACAATATTAATTCAATACATTAATTCAATCACCAAATTTATATATGACCAATGGCATACCCATGAATAAAGTGGTATGATAACTTCGTCCGCATTCCACTCCGGGAGACGCATATGGAAATCACTGAACCACGCCGTTTGTATCAACAACTTGCCGCTGACCTGAAAGAGCGCATTGAACAGGGCGTCTATCTGGTGGGTGATAAACTGCCTGCCGAACGCTTTATTGCCGATGAAAAGAACGTCAGCCGAACGGTAGTTCGTGAAGCCATCATCATGCTGGAAGTTGAAGGCTATGTGGAGGTGCGTAAAGGTTCAGGTATTCATGTGGTTTCCAACCAGCCGCGCCATCAGCAGGCGGCTGACAATAATATGGAATTCGCCAATTACGGTCCGTTTGAGTTGCTTCAGGCTCGCCAGCTCATCGAAAGTAATATTGCCGAGTTCGCGGCAACTCAGGTAACGAAACAAGACATCATGAAACTGATGGCCATTCAGGAACAGGCGCGCGGCGAACAATGCTTCCGTGATTCCGAGTGGGATTTACAGTTCCACATTCAGGTAGCCCTGGCGACGCAGAACTCCGCCCTGGCGGCCATCGTTGAAAAAATGTGGACCCAGCGTAGCCATAACCCGTACTGGAAAAAACTACACGAACACATTGATTCCCGTACCGTTGATAACTGGTGTGATGACCACGATCAAATTCTCAAGGCGTTAATTCGCAAAGATCCCCATGCTGCTAAGCTGGCAATGTGGCAGCATCTGGAAAACACCAAAATCATGTTATTTAACGAAACCAGCGACGATTTCGAGTTCAATGCCGACCGCTATCTATTCGCCGAAAACCCGGTAGTGCATCTCGATACGGCCACCAGTGGCAGTAAATGAAACTCCTGTCCGACAGGCGCTGCGACGCGCCTGTTCGCTTCGTCGGTAAGCGAAAAGTATAAAGTGTCAGCCTGTGTAAATCCTCTCGCCACCCTCCCCTGCATTCAGCAAAATCAGACTCCACGGACATGTAATTTTGATAACGAACAACGTTGACCTTTGTTACAATTAGATTCAATTTGAATTTATGTTTTTGAATGCTTTCTTATCTCACGATTTAACAGGGAATAGTTCAGGCTGTGTTGATGTATCAAACCCGCAGAACATACCAAAACAGCAATAACATTGCGGTAGTGCATCTTTTAAAACCAGCGTGGCGTTAACCGATTCACCAGGAATAATGAATGGAACTTTTGACCCAATTGCTGCAAGCCCTGTGGGCGCAGGATTTTGAAACCCTGGCCAATCCATCGATGATTGGCATGTTGTATTTTGTCTTGTTTGTAATTTTGTTCCTTGAAAACGGCTTGCTTCCAGCGGCCTTTTTACCGGGCGACAGTTTACTGGTATTGGTCGGCGTGTTGATTGCGAAAGGCGCGATGGGTTACCCGCAAACGATTCTGCTGCTGACCGTTGCCGCCAGCCTCGGCTGCTGGGTCAGCTATATTCAGGGGCGATGGCTGGGCAATACCCGCACCGTACAAAACTGGCTATCTCATTTACCCGCGCATTATCATCAACGCGCACACCATCTTTTTCATAAACACGGTTTATCGGCGCTGTTAATTGGTCGCTTTATTGCGTTTGTCAGAACACTGCTGCCGACGATTGCCGGGTTATCAGGGCTGAATAACGCGCGCTTTCAGTTTTTCAACTGGATGAGCGGTCTGCTGTGGGTATTGATCCTGACAACTCTGGGTTACATGCTCGGCAAAACGCCGGTATTTTTAAAGTACGAGGACCAGCTGATGTCATGCCTGATGCTGCTCCCGGTGGTGCTGCTGGTGTTTGGCCTGGCAGGTTCTCTGGTCGTGTTATGGAAAAAGAAATATGGAAATCGGGGGTAAGGGATGCAAATACCTCGCATGTCGCTTCGCCAGCTAGCCTGGTCCGGCACTGTTTTACTTCTGGTCGGCACGCTGTTGCTGGCCTGGTCCGCGGTTCGCCAGCAAGAGTCTACGCTGGCGATTCGTGCCGTTCATCAAGGCACAACGATGCCAGACGGTTTTTCGATCTGGCATCACCTTGACGCTCATGGCATTCCTTTCAAAAGTATCACCCCCAAAAACGACACTCTGTTAATTACATTTGACTCCAGCGACCAGAGCGCCGCCGCAAAAGCGGTCCTCGACAGAACATTGCCCCATGGCTACATCATTGCGCAGCAGGACAATAACAGTCAGGCTATGCAGTGGCTGACCCGGTTACGGGATAACTCTCATCGCTTCGGATAACTTCCTGTTATCCGAAACATATCACTCACTTTGGTGATTTCACCGTAACTGTCTATGATTAATGAGGCGGTGGTTAACACTACCGCTTCGTTGTCTGGACAATCGTTCCTTTGTAACAGGTCCGAATCACAATGGAAGGTTCAAGAATGAAATACCGCATCGCTTTAGCTGTTTCTCTCTTTGCTCTTAGTGCCGGTAGTTATGCCACTACCCTGTGTCAGGAAAAGGAGCAAAATATCCTTAAGGAGATCAGCTATGCCGAAAAACACCAAAACCAGAATCGTATTGACGGTCTGAATAAAGCCCTGAGTGAAGTCCGGGCCAACTGTTCAGATAGCCAGCTGCGTGCCGATCATCACAAGAAAATCGCAAAGCAGAAAGATGAGGTGGCGGAACGCCAGCAAGATTTAGCCGAGGCGAAGCAAAAAGGCGATGCCGATAAGATTGCCAAACGCGAACGGAAACTGGCAGAAGCGCAGGAAGAGCTGAAAAAGCTGGAAGCGCGCGACTACTAACTCACAATAGTCACTACTTACTCACCTGGAGAAAACTATGTCAAAAGAACACACTACGGAACATCTGCGTGCTGAGTTGAAATCCCTTTCCGATACGCTGGAAGAGGTGCTTAGCTCATCTGGCGAGAAGTCGAAAGAAGAGTTGAGTAAGATTCGTAGCAAAGCGGAGCAGGCACTGAAACAGAGCCGTTATCGCCTGGGTGAAACCGGTGATGCCATCGCCAAACAAACCCGTGTCGCGGCGGCGCGTGCTGATGAGTATGTGCGTGAAAATCCGTGGACCGGCGTGGGAATTGGCGCTGCAATCGGTGTAGTGCTCGGCGTTCTGCTGTCGCGTCGTTAATTATGGCGGACACTCATCACGCGCAAGGGCCCGGTAAAAGCGTTCTGGGCATCGGGCAGCGAATTGTTTCCATCATGGTTGAAATGGTGGAAACACGTCTGCGGCTGGCGGTGGTGGAGCTGGAAGAGGAAAAAGCTAATCTCTTTCAACTTTTACTGATGCTGGGCCTGACGATGCTTTTCGCTGCATTTGGTCTTATGAGCCTGATGGTGCTAATTATTTGGGCGGTTGATCCGCAATATCGCCTGAATGCGATGATTGCCACCACCGTGGTGTTGCTGCTACTGGCACTGATTGGCGGTATCTGGACGTTACGTAAATCGCGTAAATCCACCTTGCTGCGCCATACACGCCATGAGCTGGCAAACGATCGGCAACTGCTCGAGGAGGAGTCCCGTGAGCAGTAAAGTCGAACGTGAACGACGTAAGGCGCAACTGCTTAGCCAGATCCAGCAACAACGGCTGGATCTTTCCGCCAGTCGTCGTGAATGGCTGGAGGCAACAGGCGCTTACGATCGTCGCTGGAATATGCTGCTAAGTCTGCGCTCCTGGGCGCTGGTTGGCAGTAGCGTGATGGCGATCTGGACGATTCGCCATCCTAATATGCTGGTCCGCTGGGCCAGACGCGGTTTTGGCGTATGGAGCGCCTGGCGTCTGGTTAAAACGACCCTCAAGCAGCAACAGCTTCGCGGTTAACTTCCCTCTGGCCGGAGCCATTCCGGCCCTATCCCTCAAATTTTTTGAAGATTTTTGACAGTTTTCCTTGCTAACAATCATCATTCACCACGTTTATGATTCTCTCCATCGACAGCAACGACGCTAATACCGCGCCCTTGCACAAAAAAACAATCAGCAGCCTGAGTGGCGCAGTGGAGAGTATGATGAAAAAATTAGAAGATGTTGGTGTACTGGTAGCGCGCATTTTAATGCCGATTCTGTTTATTACCGCAGGCTGGGGAAAAATCACCGCTTACTCTGGTACCCAACAATATATGGAAGCAATGGGTGTCCCGGGTTTTATGCTGCCGCTGGTGATTCTGCTCGAGTTCGGTGGTGGTCTGGCAATCCTGTTCGGTTTCCTGACTCGCACCACAGCCCTGTTTACTGCGGGCTTTACGCTGCTGACGGCATTTTTATTTCACAGCAAGTTTGCTGAAGGCGTCAACTCGCTGATGTTCATGAAAAACCTGACAATTTCTGGCGGATTCCTGCTGCTGGCAATTACCGGTCCGGGCGCGTATAGCATCGACCGCCTGCTGAATAAAAAGTGGTAAGCACGCGCTATACTTAACGATAAAAAACGAGGAGGAAGCTCCTCGTTTTTGCTATTGGAGGAGAGAAAAATGGGGCAACTGATTGACGGCGTCTGGCATGACACCTGGCCCCACTGGCACAGGCGGTTTTATCGCAGAGAAAGATCGTTATCATCTCTATGTTTCACTCGCCTGCCCGTGGGCGCACCGCACGCTGATCATGCGCAAACTCAAAGGACTGGAACCGTTTATTTCCGTTTCCGTAGTGAACCCGCTGATGCTGGAAAACGGCTGGACCTTTGATGACAGTTTTCCGGGAGCAACCGGAGATACGCTCTATCAACATGAATTTCTGTATCAGCTTTATCTCCACGCCGATCCACACTACAGCGGACGAGTTACTGTTCCCGTGCTGTGGGACAAAAAGAACCACACCATTGTCAGCAACGAATCAGCAGAAATCATCCGCATGTTCAATACCGCGTTTGATGCGCTGGGCGCAAAAGCGGGTGATTACTACCCACCAGCCCTGCAAACGAAAATTGACGAACTTAACGGCTGGATTTATGACACCGTTAACAACGGCGTGTATAAAGCTGGTTTTGCCACCAGCCAGCAAGCCTACGACGAGGCGGTGGCGAAAGTGTTTGAATCGCTGGCGCGACTGGAGCAGATTTTAGGCCAGCATCGTTACCTGACCGGCAACCAGCTAACCGAAGCCGATATTCGCCTGTGGACTACGCTGGTGCGTTTTGATCCAGTGTATGTGACCCACTTCAAGTGTGATAAGCACCGCATCAGCGATTACCTGAATCTGTATGGCTTCCTGCGCGATATCTACCAGATGCCGGGGATCGCCGAAACTGTCAATTTCGATCACATCCGTAATCATTACTTCCGCAGCCATAAGACCATCAACCCTACGGGGATTATTTCAATTGGTCCGTGGCAGGATCTCGATGAACCGCATGGACGAGATGTTCGCTTCGGTTAAAAAAAGGCACCTTACGAGGTGCCTCTGATAATTAGCTAAGTGCATGTTGTTCATGTCGGATGCGGCGTGAACGCCTTATCAAACCTACAAAACGTTTATATTCAATATGTTAAAATGACCGCGTAGGCCAGATAAGCGTAGCGCATCTGGCGATTTTGCGCTTGTCATCAGTCTTAGCGCACCTTCACGGCACTTTATTAATTCCTTGAACGAATATTTACTGCCATTTCATTCACGTCTATTCTTAATTTGCTGCTTTAAAAACAAGTGATTGAGCAAAATTGAGGCAAAAATGGACTGGTATCTGAAAGTACTAAAAAATTATGTCGGTTTCCGGGGTCGTGCGCGGCGCAAAGAGTACTGGATGTTTATTCTGGTCAACATCATCTTTACGTTCGTGCTGGGGCTGCTGGATAAAATGTTAGGCTGGCAACGCGCCGGTGGCGAAGGCATCCTGACGACAATCTACGGTATTCTGGTGTTTTTACCGTGGTGGGCGGTTCAGTTCCGCCGCCTGCACGACACCGACCGCTCGGCGTGGTGGGCACTGTTGTTCTTAATCCCGTTTATCGGCTGGCTTATTATCATCGTCTTTAACTGCCAGGCGGGTACGCCAGGCGAAAACCGCTTTGGACCAGATCCGAAACTGGAACCTTAAAACAAATCTGCTCGCCGGATGTCTGACTCATCCGGCTTTTATCATCATGTTGATGAATGAATAATTTACTAATGTTTATTTAAAATATTTCAATGTCGTTATATAAATTACCTATAAAAAACAACCATGTATTTATCTTAAATATCAAAACCTTTATAACATCCGAAAAAGAAAGATACGAATAGCATTTACACAATACCCGGAATAGACTTTCGTCACTTTTAATTAAAGGGATGTTTTTATGCAGTGGTATTTAGCCGTATTAAAAAATTATGTTGGTTTCTCTGGTCGCGCACGTCGTAAAGAGTACTGGATGTTTACTCTGATTAACGCCATCGTCGGCGCTATTATCAATGTCATTCAATTGATTTTAGGTTTAGAGTTTCCATTCCTTTCTCTCATTTACCTGGCAGCAACAATCATTCCGGTCATTGCTCTGTGTGTTCGTCGTCTGCACGATACTGACCGTTCAGGTGTGTGGGCGCTTCTCTATCTGGTACCGATCATTGGCTGGTTAGTTCTGTTTGTATTTGCCTGTTTAGAAGGCAATTCTGGCAGCAATCGTTACGGAAACGATCCTAAGTTTGGTTCAAATTAATCTTAGAATTGGGGCGATATTTCGCCCCTTTTTATTAACAATAATAAATATTATTTTCCGCTAAAAAGTTTGGGAATTTCCCGCAGACACCAGGATTTCGCTTCCCCCATACTGTCACGACGCCAGGCCATAATAATATCGATCTCGCTGGTCGATTCCGGGCTGACGACACGCAACCGCCCTTCCGCAATATCTTTTTCGACCATCGGATACGGCATCGTCGCCACGCCAAGCCCCGCCAGTAATGCCTGACGTTTATCTTCAATCGTGCTCACCGTTAAGCGCGGCTGTTTGTCCAGCAGCTGTACGGTCAACACCGGGCGCTCACGAGCGGTATCCGCTACCGCAATTCCACGATATTTCACGCGCGTCACTTCAGATAACGGTTCCGGCTCCTGATGAATCGGGTGATCAGGCGCGGCAACGTAGACGTTCATTAAGGTATAGAGCTTGCGCGAGTTGATCTCCGACGAGGAACGAAAATGCATATCCGGCGCGATAACGATATCCGCCCGCCCCTGCTCCAGTCGTTCCCACGCCCCCGCCAGCACTTCGGTGATGATTGCCAGTTGGGTATTGGCTTTTGCCGCCAGTTTGTCGATTAACGGGAAAAAGGCAGGTGTCGGTACCAGCGCCTCGGTCACAATGGTGAGATGCGTTTCCCAACCGCGCGCGAGGGCTTCCGCATCGGTAGTCAGTTTATCTGCTGCTTCCAGCAAAACGCGCCCTCGCTCCAGCAACATCCTCCCGACATTGGTGAATTTGGTGCGATGGCCCGAGCGGTCAAACAGCACCACATCCAGCTCTTCTTCCAGTTTTTGCATGGTGTAGCTAAGTGCGGAAGGCACGCGTCCCAGCTCATCCGCCGCCGCCGCAAAACTGCCCCGGCGATCGATCGCATCCATAACCCGTAGTGCTTCCAGCGTTAATGCCCTTTCTTTGGCCATTTCGTTCTCATTCAGGAAATTTGAACATACCGGGCAGAATATCTGGCTAACAATGTAGCGTCCAGCCCCTTACCATAAAAGGAAGTAAAGAGAGGTCAAGAATTATGATTACTACCCGAACTGCCAGGCAGTGTGGACAAGCAGACTACGGATGGTTGCAGGCCCGGTATACTTTTTCCTTTGGACACTACTTCGACCCGAAATTGTTAGGCTATGCCTCCCTGCGTGTGCTTAACCAGGAAGTGCTGGCCCCAGGTGCCGCCTTTCAGCCGCGAACCTATCCCAAAGTCGATATTTTAAATGTGATTCTGGATGGAGAAGCAGAGTATCGCGACAGCGAAGGCAATCATGTTCAGGCCAGCGCCGGTGAGGCGTTGCTGCTCTCTACCCAGCCGGGTGTCAGCTACAGCGAACACAATCTCAGCAAAGACAAACCGTTAACACGAATGCAGCTTTGGCTGGACGCCTGCCCGCAGCGAGAGAATCCGCTGATTCAAAAACTGGCGCTTAATATGGGCAAGCAGCAATTAATCGCCTCGCCAGAGGGTACGATGGGAAGCCTGCAATTACGCCAGCAAGTGTGGCTGCACCATATCGTGCTCGACAAAGGCGAAAGTGCGAATTTCCAGTTGCATGGGCCACGCGCGTATTTGCAATCGATTCACGGGAAATTTCATGCGCTTACGCATCATGAAGAGAAAGCGGCGCTGACCTGCGGTGATGGGGCGTTTATTCGTGACGAGGCTAACATTACGCTGGTTGCCGATTCCCCACTGCGCGCTTTGCTGATAGATTTGCCTGTCTAGTTGTTTTTACAGGGAGATGATGATGAGTAAAAAATCGGCCAAAAAGCGCCAGCCAGTGAAGCCCGTGGTGGCGAAAGAACCTGCTCGCACCGCCAAAAATTTTGGCTATGAAGAGATGTTGAGCGAGCTGGAAGCCATCGTCGCGGATGCTGAAACGCGTTTAGCCGAGGATGAAGCTACCGCGTAAAGACAGGTTGCCGGATGCGGCGAAAACGCCTTATCCGGCCTACAAAATCCAACAACATTAACGAATTAAACAACCCGTAGGCCGGATAAGGTGCGCCAGCATCGCATCCGGCACAATACTCAAAACCTGGCGTTTATCTGGCCTTGCTCGCCATAATCTCGATAATCTGCCGATCCGTTTGCTGCATCGAATGGCTTGCTAACGCACACAGGTTGGCAATCGACTGCTCAACATCATGCGCCACGATCCCTTCATTGCCGGTCACGGCGGTATCATCCAGCGCCATTAACACCGCTTTCCACGCAGCCGAAGCACTGGTCGAAACCTTCATCGCGCAGCTGTTCGACGCACCATCGCAAATCATGCCGCTGACATCGCCGATCATACTGCTGATCGCCATCGAGATAGTTTCATAACGCCCATCCACCAGCCATGCCATCCCAGCGGCGGCCCCCATTGCTGCGGTCGTTGCGGCACAAAGTGCAGACAAACGCGGTAACTGGTTATGGATGTAAATTGCGCTCAAATGAGAAAGCATCAGCGCACGCGCCAGTCGTTCATCATCCGCTCCGAAGTGTTCTGCTACAACCACCACAGGCATTGTTGCGGTGATCCCCTGGTTACCCGAGCCGGAGTTACTCATAGCCGGAAGCGTAGCGCCGCCCATACGCGCATCGGATGCCGCGCTGGTACGAATCACAATGGATGAAGAGAGATCTTTCGCCAGCAAACCGCGCTCGCACTGTTTTTCCAGCGTCGCGCCAATATGCAGCCCCCACTTACCGCTCAAACCTTCCTGCGATAACGCACAATTTAGCTTCGCGGAATCGAGAATAAAGCGGATCGCCGCAAACGGGACTTCATTGACGAACTTCAGGATCTCAGCCAGCGTCGTTCTGGAAAGCACCGTCAGCGGAGACTCTTGCTCGCCCTCTGCCACACACGCCTGCTGGGTAAACACCACACTATTGTGCGTCTCAATATGCACAATGTTGGTATGCCCGCCGACGATGGTGACACACGCCCACTTCTCACCGTTCCAGACTTTGGCGCGTGAGAAGAGGATTTCATTGCAAGGTTCCTGGATCTTAACGGAGACTTTCCCCGCCGCCAGCAGTGCTTTGGCATCGGCAATTGCCTGCGCAGTTGCGTCTTTCAGCACTTCCAGCCCGGCGTTGGCATTTCCACCTAACGCCCCCAGCGCCGCCGCAATCGGCAGCCCCACCATTCCCGTGCCGGGAACGGTGACGCCCAGACCGTTCTTCATCAGATTTGGCGAAACCCAGGCTTCTACACGTTCAACCGGACCTTCCAGTTCTGCCGCAGCAACCGCCGCCGCCAGCGCCAGTGAAATCGGTTCAGTACATCCCAGCGCCGGTTTTACTTCCTCCTGAACGGCGAGGATGTAACGCTGCCATAACGGATTTAAAGTCGAATCAAACATATTAAAAACCTTAAAATTTCAGGTAAATCAAGAAAATGCCAGGAACGGAGAAACACAAAGCAACAAACCAGTGACGATAATCAGGTACAGAGACATCCCTTTGTATTTGTGCAATGCCGGTACTTTGTAAACCAGCCACGCCGGGATCAGGCACCCTACCATGCCGAAAATCGGGCTACAGATAGAGGTGAAGCTCAACACCGGTGCGTTCAGTACGATGGCGCTCCAGGCCAGCAAAATGGCGAAAATCATGATGCCGCGCTGAACAAGATTTTCGTTAATCTTCTCGGCAGGCATCTTGCGACGCAGGATGTTCATTACGATCCCTTGCGTTGCTTCGCGAAAGCCTAAATAGACGCCAAAGAATGCAGTCATGACAGCAAAGATATTGAGAATGACGCTGACCACTTTCACCCACGCTGCGCCGTCACCGCTAATAAACTGTGCGGCAATCGCCAGCGCGGAAATATTCTGCTCGTAGGCTTTTACCGCTTCGTCATGTCCCATCGCCAGCGTGAACGACACGGCGTAGAAAAAGACGGTGACAAATAAAATGCCAAACGCGATATTCATTGCCCGCAATGCTTTATGCCGCGCCACTTCAATTGATTTTTCCCGCGAGCGATAAGAGATCACCATCGGGCTTAACGTCTGGATAAACAGAATCGACGTCAGGGTAAACGGCAGCGTAATAATGGCGTTTTTCACCAGCAGCCCCAGCGGCGGTAGCGAACCGACGTTATACAGATGCCACATTCCCACCATCGACACGCCCAGCGCAGCGACTACCAGCAGCTTGGTCAGCACCATGCCGGTCGAAATTTTGAATAACAATTTCTCGCCGCGTGAAGAGATCGCCACCAGAATGCAAATCAGTACCAGACCATAAAAGGGACTGTCTGACAGCACCCCTTCCGTCACGCCGAAGGTATGCAGATAGGAAGCACTATCGTTGGTGATGGCGGTGGAATAGACGAACATCCAAATCACCAGCATTACGAAATAGAGCGCACCTAACAGGATGCCCCAGTTTTTACCTAAATAACCGCTAATGACACTCGGGTAATCTTTACATTCTGTGTGATTCTGCCAGCGTATTAATAAACAACCGCTGAAACAGATACATTGCCGGGTAACCAATCACCGATGAGAGCAAAAATACCCACAATCCCATCAAACCGACCTGCACCGGGAGAAAAACAATCCCCGCGCCAATCGCCATCCCGATACTCATAATCACCCAGCCGGTGTCAGTACTGTCGAATTTGATCGCTTCTCGCCACTCGCTCTCACTCATTCCAGCACGACCCGCCGGGGTCGAAGCGTCTGCAATGACGCCTTTATTCGATGCAATTTCCATAATTTCTCGCTCAATATTTTGTAGGGCTTATTATTTTTTTCCGAGCCGCATCAAGGCGATATGCGGTCTACGTTTTTGCAGGCGAGTTATTAGAATAAAGAAATGATACGCGCGAGGTCAGAGAAAATCTTCACAATCAAGACTTTGAAATAACGGAGATGGATAAGAATTTTCTACTAAATTAATCGCAAGAGAATATTCATTCTCTATTTGCGGCAGATCACAAAAAAAGGTGCACATTTGTGCACCCAAGGATGAAAGCTGACAGCAATGTCAGCCGCAGACCACTTTAATGGCCAGTCCTCCGCGTGATGTTTCGCGGTATTTATCGTTCATATCTTTGCCGGTTTCATACATCGTCTCGATCACTTTATCGAGTGAAACACGCGGTGCCGAGGTGCGGCGCATCGCCATCCGCGCGGCGTTTACTGCTTTCACGGCATTAATGGCATTACGTTCAATGCACGGGATTTGTACCTGTCCGGCAACCGGATCGCAGGTCAGCCCAAGGTTATGCTCCATCGCGATTTCCGCCGCATTGCATACCTGCGCCGGACTGCCGCCCAGTAGTTCAGTTAACCCTGCCGCCGCCATTGAACAGGCCACGCCAATCTCCCCCTGACAGCCGACCTCCGCGCCAGAGATGGAGGCGTTCATTTTATACAGCGCGCCAATAGCCCCCGCTGCCAGAAAATAGCGGGCAATTGACCGCTCGTTTACCGGACGACGGAACTTATCGTAATAAGCCAGCACTGCCGGAATAATGCCGCACGCACCGTTA
This sequence comes from Shigella sp. FC1567, assembly GCF_001743015.1. Taxonomy (NCBI): domain Bacteria; kingdom Pseudomonadati; phylum Pseudomonadota; class Gammaproteobacteria; order Enterobacterales; family Enterobacteriaceae; genus Shigella; species Shigella sp. FC1567. The sequence continues at coordinate 9,450 of NZ_MIIV01000500.1, read as the reverse complement.
GTCGGTGCCGTTACCACGCGCCCGCCAGCTGCGTTTTCTTCACTAACCGCCAGCGCGTACATGTTGATCCAGTCGATGACATTCATCGGATCGTTAGAGATGTTATCGCTAGAAACCAGCTGACGACGCAGCGCTACGGCACGACGCGGCACATTGAGCGGACCAGGCAGCACGCCTTCAGTGTTCATCCCGCGTTCAATACCGTCATGCATCACTTGCCAGATACGGGCAAACCCTGCGTCAATTTCCGCTTTGCTGCGCAGCGCCAGCTCGTTGTGCATCATCAGGCCAGATATAGACAGGCCGTTGTAATCACACATTTTCAGCAGTTCACCTGCTGAGTGGAAATCGTAAGGTACGGACGTTTCGACATCGTGCGACAGGCCGAAGTGTTCTTCTTCGACAATAAACCCGCCGCCGACAGAGTAATAGGTTTTACTTAATAGCGCTTCCTGTCCCTTCCAGGCAGTGATCCGCATTCCGTTCTCATGGCGAGGCAACATTTCGGGATGGAAGATAATGTTCTTTGCTACAGGAAAATCAACAATATGCGCACCAGATGCCACTGGCAGCCGCCCGCTGCGCGTTACTAACTCTATAAATGCAGGGATCTCATCAATGACAACATCCTGCGGACTGTTTCCTGCCAGTCCCATGATAATGGCGACATCCGTGGCATGGCCTTTGCCCGTCAGTGACAACGCCCCATACAGATCGACCACAATATGGCTCGTCGCGGTTAATAAGCCGCTACTTTCCAGCCGATCAATAAAACTTTTTCCGGCATTCATTGGCCCCACGGTATGCGAACTGGAGGGACCAATCCCAATTTTGAAAATATCGAATGCACTAATCATATCCACACCCTCGGATTGCCGTTCAGTGAAGTGGAGCGGAACGACCTTGCGACCGTCCCGCTCACGAGGCTTTACGCACTACGTACTGCGATAGCTTCAATTTCCAGCTTCACATCTTTCGGCAAACGCGCAACCTGCACACAGCTCCGGGTCGGGTAGGTCGCCTGATGCTCATCGAAGAACTGCTTATAGACTTCATTGATGGTGGCAAAATCATTCAGATCGGTGATGAACACGGTCATCTTGATGATATCGCCCACGCTCAGCCCGGCAGCAACCACGATCGCTTTGACGTTTTCGAGGCTTAAACGCGCCTGATCTTGCACATCAGCCGGGATCTCACCGGTCTGCGGGCAAACCGGAATTTGCCCGGAGGTGAAGACCATGCTGCCTAAATCAACGCCCTGAACATAAGGGCCGATTGCGCCTGGGGCACGTTGCGTTTCGATAATCTTTTTCATACATCCTCCGGCGTCAGAGCGCCTGGGTAAAAGTACGTGAAATAACATCCTGTTGCTGTTCACGGGTCAGTGCGTTGAAGCGCACGGCGTAGCCAGAGACACGGATTGTCAGGTTAGGATATTTTTCCGGGTGCTCGATGGCATCCAGCAGCATTTCCCGATTCATTATGTTGACGTTGAGGTGTTGACCGCCTTCGACATCCGCTTCGTGGTGGAAATACCCATCCAGCAGGCCGACAAGGTTGGTTTTACGTACTGGATCTTCTTTGCCCAGCGCCGCAGGAACGATTGAGAAGGTGTACGAGATCCCATCTTTGGCGTAGGTGAACGGCAGTTTCGCCACCGACGTCAATGAGGCCACGGCACCTTTGCGGTCACGACCATGCATCGGGTTAGCGCCCGGCGCGAACGGTGTTCCGGCGCGACGACCGTCCGGCGTATTACCGGTTTTCTGGCCGTACACCACGTTAGAAGTGATAGTCAGAATCGACTGGGTAGGGACGGCGTTGCGATAGGTTGGCAGCGCTTTAATTTTCTTCATAAAGCGTTCAACCAGGTCGCAGGCAATGCTGTCTACGCGCTCGTCGTTGTTGCCGTACTGCGGATATTCACCGTCGATTTCAAAGTCCACCGCCAGGCCGTTTTCGTCACGGATTGGTTTCACGCGGGCATATTTGATGGCAGACAGGGAGTCCGTCGCCACCGACAGGCCCGCGATGCCGCATGCCATAGTGCGATAGACATCACGATCGTGCAGCGCCATCAGCGAAGCTTCGTAGCTGTACTTGTCGTGCATGTAGTGAATGATATTCAGCGCGCTGATGTACTGCACCGCCAGCCAGTCCATGAAGTGATCGAGGCTGTCCATCACTTTGTCGTAATCCAGCACGTCGTCCATCAGCGGTGCTGTTTTCGGCCCGACCTGAATCTTCAGCTTCTCGTCCACCCCGCCGTTAATTGCGTAGAGCAGCGTTTTCGCCAGGTTAGCGCGTGCACCAAAGAACTGCATTTGCTTACCAATCACCATTGGGCTGACGCAGCAGGCAATCGCGTAATCGTCGCTGTTGAAGTCAGTACGCATCAGATCGTCATTTTCATACTGCAAGGAAGAGGTGACGATCGACACCTGCGCGGCATATTTTTTGAAGGCAATCGGTAATTCTTCCGACCAAAGAATGGTCAGGTTAGGTTCCGGTGCCGGCCCCATAGTGTGCAGGGTGTGCAAATAGCGGAAGGAGTTTTTGGTCACCAGCGTACGACCGTCCAGCCCCATCCCGCCGATCACTTCCGTCGCCCAGATTGGGTCGCCGGAGAACAGCGAATCAAATTCCGGTGTACGCAGGAAGCGTACCATACGGATCTTCATGATGAAGTGATCGATCAGTTCCTGTGCCTGCTGCTCATTGAGTACGCCAGCTTCAAAGTCGCGCTCAATGTAGATATCGAGGAACGATGCCGTGCGGCCCAGCGACATCGCGCCGCCATTTTGCGATTTCACTGCCGCCAGATAAGCGAAGTAGAGCCACTGCACCGCTTCTTGCGCATTCTGCGCCGGGCGAGAGATATCAAAGCCATATTTCGCCGCCATTTCCTGAATCTGCAACAGCGCATGACGATGCTCTGCCAGCTCCTCACGCAGACGGATGGTGGCTTCCAGATCCTCGCCTTTTTCCAGACGAGACTGGAGATCGGCAAATTGCAGTTCGCGTTCACGTACCAGATAACTGATGCCATACAGCGCTACGCGGCGATAGTCACCGATAATGCGCCCACGGCCATAGCCATCTGGTAAACCGGTCAGCACGCCAGATTTACGGCAGCGCAGCATATCCGGTGAGTAAACATCAAATACGCCCTGGTTATGGGTTTTACGCAGATCGGTAAACAGATATTCAAATTCACTGTCCATTTCACGGCCATAGGCGTGGAATGAACTTTTAATCATATTAATGCCACCGAACGGGTGTAGCGCACGTTTCAACGGCGCATCCGTTTGCAGGCCAACAATTTTTTCCAGCGGCTGGTTAATATATCCCGCATCATGAGCGGTAATTGTGGTGGCAATATTGGTATCGAAATCAACCGGCGCGTGGGTTGCGTTTTCGATACGGATACCTTCCATTACTTTTTCCCACAATTCCGTGGTGGCAGGCGTCGCTTCGGCGAGGAAAGATTCATCGCCTTCATACGGTGTATAGTTATGTTGAATAAAATCGCGGACATTAATTTCGTTTTTCCAGTCCGTACCTTTAAAGCCAAGCCATGCGTCGGCGTACAGCTTATCGCTGGTATCAATATCTACCTTCATGAAAAATAATCTCTCTACAATACTTCAACTAAATTATGCAAATTCTGCGGGCGCGTTAACTTTGCCTAAATGAATGGCATCCAAAGCAATCATTTTTTCTTCGTTAGTCGGAATAACAGCGCAAATGACACGCGCATTTTCACTGGAAACAATTCGCTCACCACAGGAGTTAGAGCGATTATTCATTTCTGTATCAATCTCTACGCCTAATACAGCCAAATGTTCCATGACCAGACGACGAATTAAGCTTGAATTCTCTCCTATTCCGCCGGTGAATATAATTCCATCCAGGCGACGTAATGAAGCTGCGTGTCCGGCAATATGACGGCAATTCGGTGAACAAAGGTTTTAATTGCCAGTTGCGCGCGTTCGTGACCTTCATGCCAGGCTTTTTCCAGAACACGTAAATCCGAAGAAAGACCGGAAATACCTAATAATCCCGACTCTTTATTCACTACGCGTTCCAGGTCACCCAAGCTCTGGTTGGTTTGGCTGGCGACCCAGGACATCGCACCAAAATCGACATCGCCACTGCGGGTACCCATCATCAAGCCTTCCAGCGGCGTCATTCCCATTGAGGTGTCAACACTCTGACCGTTGCGAACTGCGCAGATTGACGCGCCATTGCCAAGATGCGCCACAACCAGGCCGGAGTCATCTTCCGCTAGATTCAGCAAAGAATGTGCGCGCTGGGAAACATAGCGGTGCGACGTGCCGTGGAAACCATAACGGCGTACACCTAACTCTTCATAATATTTCCACGGCAGGCCGTATAAATAAGCTTCCGGAGCCATCGTCTGGTGGAAACTGGTATCAAATACCGCCACCTGAGTTACGCCCGGAAATAATTGCTGCGCCGATTCAATACCACTTAAATTGGCGTAATTATGCAGGGGTGCCAGTGGAGAAACGCGACGGATATTATCAATGACCTCATCGGTAATAATGGCGGACTCGGTAAAAATACTGCCGCCGTGAGCGATGCGGTGGCCAATTAAGGCCACACTGTCATTTAAATTCCGTTTTTCCAGTTCAAATGCAATTGCCTTCAATGCACCTTCGTAGCTGTGGTGAGCCAGCGGTGCTGGCTCTCCCCCATTTACGGATAAGAATGCATTTTCTGAGTTAATACCGTCGGCAATACCTGACATTAATACTTCACAGTCGCTGGCATCGAGTACGGAAAACTTAATCGAAGACGAACCACAGTTAATAACCAAAACAACCGGAAATTCATTCATCTCTTTTCTCATCCTGAGTTACGGATTAAAACAGTTTGTATACGATGTTCAGGATGGTCAGCAGACCAATCACGGTAACAAACACGTTATCCAGACGACCACGGTATTTCGCCAGAGACGGTGCTTTACGGATGGCATACATCGGCAACAGGCACAGCAGGGATGCGATAATCGGTGCGCCCATGGCTTCAATAAGGTCGAGGATGTTCGGGTTGGCGTAGGCAACAACCCAGGTGGAGCCCATGATGAAGATCATGCTGATAGTGTTCAGTTTACCCAGCGACACTTTAGTTTTGTCGCCTTTATAACCGAACTTCAGAATCAGACCATTCAAGCCTTCCAGCGTCCCCAGATAGTGACCGAAGAAAGATTTGAAGATAGCCACGAGTGCGATGATGGAAGCCGCATATTCCAGTGTAATCGCGAACGTTGTTTTGGTACCGGTCATGGACGCAAAGTGGTTAGCCAGATAAGAAAGCACTGGAATATTCTGCGCTTTGGCTTCCGCCATGTTGGCCGGAGACAGCGTAAACAGGCAGCTAAAGGCAAAGAACATCACCACTGCAACCATCAGCATGCTGGCACGAGAAATGATTTGGGAACATTTACGTTCGGTGAAGTCGCGACCGAAGTCTTTCTCATACTCTTCACGTTTAGAAACCACGAAGGAAGAGACGATTGGCGAGAAGTTAAAGGAGAAAACCATGATGGAAATCCCCAGCCAGACAGTGATCAGGATACCGTCATGACCGGTTAACGACAGCGAACCGAGGTCAACCTGGTCGATAACTGCAGAGTTCCAGTAAGGGATCAGCGACAGAGAAATCAGCACCAGGCTGGCGATAAACGGCCATACCAGGTAGCTCATCACTTTAACCATCAGATCCTTACCAAACCAGATGACGAAAGCCATCAGCAGCAACAGGAACAGCGCCACAAAGCCGCGATTCAGCGGTGCAAATCCGAGCTGTTTTTCCCAGAACGTCATAAAGGTATTGGTAATAGTAACGCCATAAATCCACAGCAGTGGGCAAATCGCGAAGAAGTACAGGAACGTGATAACCACGCCGCCAGTTTTACCAAAATGCTCTTCCACCGTTTCCGTAATGTTGCCGGAAGGGTTAGAGCCAGAAAGACACAGACGCGCCAGCGCCCGGTGGCAATAAAATGCGATGGGGTATGCCAATACCAACATCAGAAGAATCGGGATCAGTCCGCCAAAACCTGCGCGGATAGGGAAGAACAGCACCCCGGCGCCGATTGCCGTACCAAACAAGCCTAACGTCCATGTGGTATCTGATTTACGCCAGGACGATTGTTTTGTCTGGCTGGATACAATGCTATCTGAAGTACTCATATCCTATCCTCAACGAATTAATTAAGCGTCAACGAAACCGGTGATTTGAGAGACGCGAGAAAGATCGATATTGCCGCCGGAAATAATACTGACGGTTTTTCTGTTTTGAATATATTGGTCTAATTTACCGCTTAATAATGCAGCACATGCCAGAGCACCTGCGCCTTCGGTGACGACTTTATTGCGCTGAATTAAGGCAATCATACTGTTTCTGATTTCGTCTTCGCTGACCAGCACGATGTCATCGACTAATTCACGAACGATTTCGTAAGTTAAATTACCCGGGCGGGAGACATCACAACCATCCGCCAGGGTGCCGGTAGTTCGGTGCGTGGTTATTTCTCCGGAGTGGAAAGAAGCCGCCATGCCGTGAACGTTTTCTGACTGTACGCCAATAACACGAATGGTCGGGTTAATAGATTTAATTGCCACCGCAATACCAGCAATTAAACCACCACCACCAATTGGCACAATCACGTTATCGACATCATAGAGATCTTCCATAATTTCCAGACCAATCGTTCCCTGGCCAGCAATCACTTTCGGATCATCGTAAGGTGGGATAAAAATACGACCTTCCATTTCGACAATTTCGCTCACTTTAGCGATAGTGTCGTTGAAGTTATCACCATGCAGAACGACTTCTGCGGAGTAGTCGCACGTTGCCGCTACTTTGGATTTTGGCGCACCTTTTGGCATCACCACTTTACCGTCGATACCCAGCATCGCGCAGGAGAGCGAAACCCCTTGCGCATGGTTGCCCGCAGAACAGGCCACCACGCCTTTGCGTTTTTCCGCATCGGTCAGTGAACTTAATTTATTAAATGCGCCACGAATTTTAAATGAACCCGTACGCTGCATATTTTCAAACTTCAGGAATATTTCACCTTTGCAACGTTCACTAAAATAGTTGGAGCGAGGCATGCCTGTTTTATAAATTCGCCCAGCCAGTCGTTGTTTCGCTTCAATAATATCATCAATAGCAACCGGCAGATCGTATGTAATATGCATTATAAAACCTCTTCGCCTGAATTAAATATGTAGATAACCGTAACCGACACCTGCAAAACAGACAGGTGGATTATTTATGTTTAAATAAAAACAAATAACTAACCAACTTCTATTAATAGCCTTCGTCTACACCCATTATAAGATGAATACTCTTTGGCTAATTCCACCAAAACCGATGCTGCTTTTTTAATACGATAATTTTTCGACCATACCGCGGCATATTGTGCCACAGGTAATGTTTCTTCAACTGGAATAGTAATAAATTGATTTGAACCAAAAGGTGACGTCATATCACAAGGAATTACAGTTAAGAAATCAGCATTGAGAACAAGATTATAAATTGTCACGACTGAGTCGGTTTTAACGATGTTTTCAATACTGATGCCATTTCTTTGTAACGTAGTAAGAAGCTCGCTGTAGTACCCCATATTGGTTTGTGGCAACACCCACTGTTCGTTCTTCAACGACTCCAGCGTGGTGGTGCCGGTGCATGTTCGGGACTTACTGGCTACCAGCACAAACTCGGACTCGAACAGCGGCTCAACATGTAAATCCTGAAGCTTCATTTCTGCACTTAACGTACCAATCGCAAAATCCAGTCGACCGTCGCGGATTGCCGGTAAGAACGAAGACAGTTGCGCTTCATACATAGAAACCTGCGCTTTCGGGAACACCTCTTTGAACTTGTTGATCATCCCTGACATAAAAGTAAAACCAATCAATGAAGGAAAACCAAATGAGACTTCCACCACCGCCTCAGAAGACATACCGCTTATCTCATTAACCATATTTTTCATTTCACGGGTAATGGATTCGGAACGGGAGAGTAACAATTGACCGGCAGGTGTTAATGTTACACCGGTATTTTTCCGCACCACTAATTCCACACCAAAATAATCTTCAATATCGTTAATGATTTTACTGACGGCCGGTTGAGTTAACCCTAATTCTTTTGCAGCCGAGCCGATAGAGCCACTTCTAATGACTTCCTGAAAGACTACCAGGTGCTGCGTTTTCGGAAGAAGAATAGTGCTCATAACGACCTACGTTAATTACCTCATTGACGGCATGAAGTGTATCAAAATGAAATGAACAGGATATGTGCGACCACTCACAAATTAACTTTCATTACTTTCCAGGGTATCGTTATTACAATTAAATATCTTTAAATATCAACAAGTTAAAACATAAAAATCAGCATAAACCCTGATTTTTATCAAAAAAAATGACGGGGATAACCATATTTTATGGCGATAACATCATTCGTTATGTGGTTAATACAAAAAAGGGGCTGAGACCATATTTCAAGCAATTACCGGATAATTACCAGGCAAAATTTGAGTTAAATTTAATGAGCAAGTTCTCAAATTTTATTATAAATAAACCATTTTCAGCGATAAATACTGCGGCACGTCACATTTTTTCACGCTATTTGTTGGAGAACAAACATTTATTTTATCAATATTTTAAAATTTCGAATACAGGTATTGATCATCTCGAACAATTGATTAACGTCAACTTTTTCTCTTCTGACAGGACGTCATTTTGTGAATGCAATCGTTTTCCATAAATTCTTCTCCCCTCATAGGCGACGAATAGCATTTTGTGTTGAGGATCACAAAACAAATAATTGCTGGTCGCCGCGATAAGGTCAGACGAAGTCAACAAGGGGAATTTTCACTGTGCTTTACATCAGCGTAGGACACAGAATGTTGCTTCGTTTACTGTAACGCCGGGTAAATGAGCGTTTTTTGATAGTGCGTAAGTGTCGTGCGAGGAAAATAAGCATCTATTATTGTTTGTCATGACGACAAGGCAGGCATCAATGAAAGGCTTCCCAATTGCACATATTTTTCACCCTTCAATCCCGCCAATGCACGCAGTGGTTAACAATCACAATAGAAATATTGATTATTGGACGGTAAAAAGAAAGTTTGCAGAAATTGTCTCCACCAATGACGTTAAAAAAATTTACAGTATAAGTAATGAACTGCGGGTAATGCTGCCAACTTACTGATTTAGTGTATGATGGTGATTTTAAGGTGCTTGCGTGGCTTCCATTTCCATCAGATGTCCTTCCTGCTCCGCTACTGAAGGCGTGGTGCGTAACGGCAAAAGCACTGCCGGACATCAGCGCTATCTCTGCTCTCATTGCCGTAAAACATGGCAACTACAGTTCACTTACACCGCCTCTCAGCCCGGTACGCACCAGAAA
>NZ_MIIV01000499.1:0-23341 GCF_001743015.1 Shigella sp. FC1567 | reverse complement strand
TTTCTGGTGCGTACCGGGCTGAGAGGCGGTGTAAGTGAACTGTAGTTGCCATGTTTTACGGCAATGAGAGCAGAGATAGCGCTGATGTCCGGCAGTGCTTTTGCCGTTACGCACCACGCCTTCAGTAGCGGAGCAGGAAGGACATCTGATGGAAATGGAAGCCACGCAAGCACCTTAAAATCACCATCATACACTAAATCAGTAAGTTGGCAGCATTACCCTTTTTGTATAGATCTAACAACCGTAATAAAACAAATACTCATAACTCATTATAAATAATGATAAAATAACGTCTTTTATTGATAATTTATATATGGGAAAAATTCCTTTTGTTATATTGTTTCTGATTTCACTCCCTCTGATTATTTTTACCAACCCTGGGTCACTGCATTACCACCAACGCCCCGACACGTCAGTCCTGAGCAATTAGAAAAAACAGTTCGTTATCTTACACAAACTGTGCATCCACGTAATGCCGACAATATTGATAATCTGAATAGGTCCGTAGAGTATATAAAAGAGTTCTTTGTCAGTAGCGGTGCCAGAGTTACCGCGCAGGGCGTCCCCGATTGGCTATTACGACTCTGCGCCTGGTAGCCAGGATTACCTTTACCCGCAATGTCCTGGCTTTATCCCGATCGGGGGGACTTTATTGCCTGGTCGGCAGAATACAGGATATCAACGCCGTTCGTCAGGTAAAAACGGCATTGTTATCATCCCGGGATTTATCTGTTTATTCTATGAATGCCCCATGGTTTATTCCCGGTATTGATTTCTCTGACCACCTGAATTATTGGCAACACGATATTCCCGCCGTAATGATTACTGACACCGCTTTTTATCGTAATAAACAATACCACTTGCCCGGTGATACAGCAGACAGATTGAATTATCAGAAAATGGCTCAGATGGTGTTATAACCTTGTTACACAACAGTAAATAATAAAAATTTCTCGAGGCGGGTCCAGAAACAGCGACATGTACATTTTATTTTCCCTCGTCTGTTTTAAGATGCGAAACATAAAATTCAATGGAGGAAAAATAAATGGGAATGATTGGTTATTTTGCAGAAATTGACTCAGAAAAGATTAACCAATCTGCTTGAGTCTACTGAAAAACCTTTGATGGATAATATACATGACACGCTTTCAGGATTACGCCGACTGGATATTGATAAACGCTGGGATTTTTTACACTTTGGGCTGACAGGCACCCCTGCTTTTGATCCCGCGAAGAATGATCCGCTGAGTCGTGCCGTGCTTGGTGAACACAGCCTCGAAGATGGCATAGATGGCTTCCTGGGATTGACCTGGAATCAGGAATTAGCCGCGACAATCGACCGACTGGAATCACTGGATCGAAGTAAGCTGCGTAAACAGTTTTCCATTAAGCGACTATGAAATGGAGATTTATCCGGGAGTGACCTTTTCAGAAGAGTTAGAGGGGCAACTCTTTGCCTCGATCATGCTTGATATGGAAAAGCTGATTAGCGCGTATCGACGTATGCTGCGACAAGGGAATCATGCGCTGACGGTTATTGTTGGGTGATGGTGTCAGAGCGCCAAAAAAAAACCGCCGAACATGTCGGCGGTTTTCTGACTTACAAACTAACAGATTACATCAGCGGCATTGCTAACCGCACAATACTAATCAGCGATTGTGGCCATACACCCAGCACCAGTACCAACAGTGCAGAAATCAGCACCACGATACCGCCCGCGCTGTACTGCCAGTTTGACGGTGCATCGCGACCCGGTTGTTCCGGTGCGTGCAGGTACAGGCTCACCGCCACGCGCAGGTAGTAGTAGAGGCCGATTGCCGAACCGACAACCACGGCACCCACCAGCCACCACAAGTGTGCCTGGACACCGACCGCCAGCACGTAGAACTTACCGATAAAGCCCAGCGTCATCGGGATACCGGCCAGAGACAGCATCATCACCGTCATCACTGCCGCGAGGATCGGACGATGCCAGAACAGACCGCGGTAAGAGAACAGGGAATCAGCATCCGGGCCACGATACGGGCTGGACATCAGGCTGACCACGCCGAACGCGCCGAGGCTGCTGAACAGATAACCGGCCAGGTAAACCCCTACCGCTTCCATCGACATCTCGCCGGTTTGCAGCGCAATCAGCGCCACCAGCAGATAGCCGAGGTGAGAGATAGATGAGTAACCGAGCAGACGTTTGATGTTGGTCTGGCTCAACGCCATCAGGTTACCGAAGATGATGGAGGCAAAGGCGATAATCGCCAGTACTACGCGAATCGCTTCGCTGTCACCCACCGGTGCATAGAGGAACAGACGCATCACCACACCGAAGATAGCGATTTTGCTCGCCGTCGCCAGGAAAGTGGAAACCGGCGCAGGCGCGCCCTGGTATACGTCTGGCGTCCACAGGTGGAACGGCACCAGAGAGAGTTTGAAGCCGAGGCCAACAATCATCATGCCGAAACCTGCCAGCAACAGCGGCTCGTTGAGCATACCGTCGCCGAGGTTTTTACCCAGCGCGACAAACGACAGGTCGCCAGACTGCGCATACACCAGCGCCATACCAAACAGCAGGAAAGAAGACGCTGCGGCAGAAAGGATGGTGTATTTGATACTGGCTTCCAGCGAACGTTTCTGGCGGAAAGCGTAACCGACCAGGCCAAACAGCGGCAAAGAGATCAGTTCAATACCGAGGAACAGAGACGCCAGATGGTTTGCATTCGCCAGCAGGATCCCGCCCAGCGCGGCAATTAACACCAACAGGTAGAACTCATCCTTGTTGTCGTTATAGCCTTCAAGCCACGGGTAGGCGAAAGTACAGGTGGCGAGGCTCGCCAACAATACCAGCCCGGTGTAAAGCATGGCGAAACCATCAACGCGCATCAGCGGCGTAACGTCCATAGCGCCCGCCTGGCCAACAAACCAGAGCGAAACCAGCGCCGCGTTAAGCCCAATAACCGAGAGCGTAGCGTTGAGGAAATGATTGCGTCGCCACGCAATGGAGAGCATCACAACCACCACCGTTAAGCCGACGATCAGCAACGGTAGCAGTGCGATCAGGTTTTGTGGAGTTATTGTCATGGCGATTTACGGCCTTGTAGTAGTAACGGAATTAACAAACCACTGCTGGATATTGCCAATCGCGGAGTGCGAGGTATCCAGAATCGGCTGCGGATAGAAGCCCAGCAGTACCAGCAGCACCACCAGCAACAGGATCATAAACAGCTCACGCAGCGACATCCCTGGCAGTTCCTGGCTGGCAATCTGGCTTTTCGCTTTACCGAAGTAAGCGCGATGCAACATCGCCAGCGAATAAACAGATGCAAAGACCAGCCCAAAGGTAGAGATAACGGTAATCACCGGGACAACCTGGAAGCTGCCGAACAGAATCATAAATTCGCCGACGAAGTTACCGGTGCCAGGCATCCCAAGCGTTGCCACCGCAAAGAACAGCGACAATGCTGGCAGCCATTTCATCTTGCTCCACAGACCGCCCATCATGCGCATGTCGCGGGTATGGATACGTTCATAAAGCTGACCACAAAGAATAAACAGACCCGCCGCCGACAAACCGTGCGCAATCATCTGGATTACCGCGCCCTGGTAGGCCAACTGGCTGCCGGTGTAGATAGCAATCAGCACGAAGCCCATGTGGGAAACCGAGGTGTAGGCGATCAGACGTTTGATATCGGTCTGGGCGAAGGCCATCCACGCACCGTAGAAGATGCCGATAACACCCAGCCACATAGCAATTGGCGCGAACTCTGCCGACGCGTTCGGGAACAGCGGCAGGGAGAAACGCAGCAAACCGTAAGCGGCAGTTTTCAGCAAGATCCCCGCGAGATCAACGGAACCGGCGGTCGGAGCCTGGGAGTGCGCATCCGGCAGCCAGCCATGCAGCGGAACCACCGGCATTTTGACTGCGAAGGCGATGAAGAAGCCCAGCATTAACAGGTATTCCACACCACTGGACATTGGCGTATTCAGCAGCTCTTCATAGTTGAAGGTCCAGACGCCGGTCGCATTGTAGTGAACAAAAACCAGCGCCAGGATGGCAATCAACATCACCAGGCCACTCGCCTGGGTGTAAATGAAGAACTTGGTTGCCGCCGTGATACGCGTTTTACCGTCAGAGGCTTTATGCCCCCACAGTGCGATCAGGAAGTACATCGGCACCAGCATCATTTCCCAGAAGAAGAAGAACAGGAACATGTCGATGGCAAGGAACACGCCGATAACGCCGCCCAGGATCCACATCAGGTTGAGGTGGAAGAAGCCCTGATATTTTTCGATCTCTTTCCACGAACAGAGTACCGCCAGCACACCGAGCAGACCGGTCAGCACGACCATCAGCAGCGACAGACCGTCAATGGCGAGATGAATAGAGATACCAAAACGCGGGATCCACGGCATGTCGAATTCAGACTGCCACTGCGGAATTCCGGCGGATTGCGTCAGTGAATAACCGCCCTGCAACCACAGTTGCAGCGACAGCGCCAGCGTCAATCCCATGGTGATCAGCGCGATCCAGCGTGGCACCTTGACGTCAAAGTGTTCGGTCTGCCAGCACAGGAAGCCGCCAATAAAGGGAATTAATATTAGCCAGGGTAGTAACATGGCGATCTTTATTCCTTGTAAAAGTCCCGTCAGGACCGGATTTTCAACGAATTCTCACGACAGAAAATTCTCTTCGGACTGGGGGTAGTGTCGGATGCGCCGCGAAGGCAGCTTATCCGACCTACGTTCTTATATGCCCAGGGGCAATCCCACAATCCTTAACTCAACGCAGTACCATCAACAGTGCCAGCACCACGACCGCACCGATGCTCATGGATGCCACATACCAGCGCAGATAACCGTTCTCGCTTAACAGCAGGCCTTTACCTGCAAAGCGGGAAAGAACCGCCGGAATGTTCATCATTGAGTTCAGCGGATCGCGTTTCAGCAACCAGGCAATACCCAGAAACGGCTTGACGAACACTTTGTCGTACAGCCAGTCAAAGCCCCAGGCGTTGTACCACCAGGTGCCCAGCAGACGGCCCGGCGCACTGTTGGCAATGGAGGTCACCAGAGTACGTTTACCCTGCCACAGCCAGGCTGCCAGCAGAATGCCGACCACCGCGACCACGCCAGAGGTAATTTCCAGGGTCAACATGCTGCCGTGCGCCAGTTCCGTCGTTTGCGGAAGCACGCTCTGCAGCGGCGGTACAATCAGTGCGCCAACGAAGGTGGAAAGGATCAGCAGCACAATCAGCGGCAGGCTGTGAGTTACCCCTTTCACGGCGTGAGCGTGAATTTGTTCTTTTCCGTGGAAGACGATGAAAATCATACGGAAGGTGTAGAGCGAGGTCATAAACGCACCGACCAGACCTGCCACCATCAGATTGATATGACCATTCGCCATCGCACCCGCGAGGATCTCATCCTTACTGAAGAAGCCCGCAGTGACCAGCGGTAGTGCCGACAGTGCTGCGCCGCCCACCAGGAAGCAGAAATAAACCAGCGGAATAGATTTACGCAGACCGCCCATCTTGAAGATGTTCTGTTCGTGATGGCAGGCCAGAATGACGGAACCGGATGCCAGGAACAGCAGCGCTTTAAAGAACGCGTGAGTCATCAAGTGGAAAATCGCCGCATCCCATGCCTGCACGCCAAGCGCGAGGAACATGTAGCCAATCTGGCTCATGGTAGAGTAAGCGAGAACACGTTTGATGTCGGTCTGTACCAGCGCGGCAAAACCGGCCAGCAGCAGCGTAACCGCCCCGACAATGCCCACCAGATGCAGAATTTCCGGCGTCATCAGGAACAGGCCGTGGGTACGGGCGATCAGGTAGACACCCGCGGTTACCATGGTTGCGGCGTGGATCAGCGCGGAGACAGGCGTCGGGCCCGCCATCGCGTCGGCAAGCCATGTCTGCAACGGCAACTGCGCAGATTTACCGACCGCACCGCCCAGCAGCATCAGCGTCGCCCACATCAGCATGTTATTGCCGTCAGCAAAGTGCGCTGGTGCCAGTTCCACCATTTCGCGGAAGTTCAGGGTGCCCAGTTCGTTGTAAAGAATGAACAGCGCGAAAGCGAGGAACACGTCACCCACACGGGTCACGACGAACGCTTTCATTGCCGCTGCGCCATTCTTCGGATCGGTGTAATAGAACCCGATCAGCAGATAGGAGCACAGGCCCACGCCTTCCCAGCCGAGGTACATCAGCAGCAGGTTATCGGCGAGAACCAGAACTACCATGCTGGCGATGAACAGGTTGGTGTAGGCGAAGAAGCGAGAGTAGCCCTCTTCACCGCGCATGTACCAGGAGGCGTACATGTGAATAAGGAAACCCACACCAGTGACCACCGAGAGCATGGTCAGCGACAGGCCGTCCAGCACCAGGTTAAAACCGATGTTAAAGTCGCCTACCGACATCCACGTCCACAGCGGCTGGCTGTATGCCTGCTCGCCGTTAGCGAAGAAATCAACGCCGATAAAGGCGGTTACCAGCGCCGCCAGGCCCACAGAGCCAACGCCGACGATCGCCGAAACGTTTTCAGACCAGCGCCCACGGGAGAACGCCAGCAGGACGAAGCCAATCAATGGCAAAATAATGGTTAAGGCAAGCATGTTCATCCGCGCATCTCACTTACTGAATCGATGTTCAGGTTCTGGCGACGACGGTGAAGTTGCAGCAGCAGCGCAAGGCCGATACTCGCTTCTGCCGCCGCGAGGCTGATGGCGAGAATGTACATCACCTGACCGTCGGTCTGACCCCAGTAGCTTCCGGCGACCACAAAGGCCAGCGCGGAGGCGTTAATCATGATTCCAGACCAATCAGCATAAACAGCAGATTGCGACGGATAACCAGACCGGTTAAGCCAAGAACGAATAAGATTGCCGAGAGGATCAGTCCATGTTGTAAGGGGATCATGCGTGCTCCTCCGTTTTTCTTTTCGCGCTGTCGTCTTTACGATTGCTCAGCACTTCACCCGCACGCTCTTCACGACCGACGTGGAAGGCCACAACCAGACCCGCGAGCAGCAGCATAGAAGCCAGTTCCACCGCCAGTACGTAAGGCCCGAACAGCGTAATACCCACTGCTTTAGCACTGATTGGCGTACCGTCGATACCCTGATCATTAACACCAAGGATGGCGTAAACAATCACCACCAGCATGATGGCCGACAAAATTGCCGGACCAATCCACACCTGCGGTTTCAGCCACTGGCGTTCCTGTTCGATTTCTGAACCGCCCAGGTTGAGCATCATCACCACGAACACGAACAGCACCATAATGGCACCCGCGTAGACGATAATTTCCAGCGCACCGGCGAAGTAAGCGCCCAGTGAGAAGAACACCCCGGAAATCGCCAGCAGCGAAATAATCAGGTACAGCAGTGCGTGTACCGGATTGGTATGGGTGATCACTCGCAAGGTCGCAAGTATGGCTATCAGGCCACAGATATAAAAAGCGAACTCCATTGCCCCTCTCCTTACGGTAACAGGCTCTTGACGTCGATAGGCTTGGCTTCGTTCTCTGCTTCGCCCTTATCTTTGCCGTCGATTGCCATACCTGCCATCCGGTAGAAGTTATATTCCGGGTATTTGCCCGGACCGGAGATCAGCAGATCCTCTTTTTCGTAAACCAGATCCTGGCGCTTGTATTCCCCCATTTCGAAATCCGGGGTTAACTGAATCGCCGTGGTCGGACAGGCTTCTTCGCACAGACCACAGAAAATGCAGCGTGAGAAGTTGATGCGGAAAAATTCCGGGTACCAGCGACCGTCTTTGGTTTCTGCTTTTTGCAGCGAGATACAGCCGACCGGGCAGGCTACCGCGCAGAGGTTACAGGCTACGCAACGCTCTTCGCCGTCCGGGTCGCGGGTCAGAACGATACGACCACGATAACGGGGCGGCAGATAGACCGGCTCTTCCGGGTACATTCGCGTTTCGCGTTTGGCGAACGCGTGCAGGCCGATCATCCAGATACTACGAACCTGGGTGCCGAAACCTACTAACAATTCTTTTAAGGTCATGGTCTTATTGCCCCTTATTGCGCCTGCCAGAGAATGACAGCCGCCGTTACCAGCAAGTTGATCAGCGTCAGCGGCAGGCAGATTTTCCAGCCGAAGGACATTACCTGGTCATAACGCGGACGCGGTAACGACGCACGAATCAAAATGAACATCATCATAAAGAACGCGGTTTTCAACGCGAACCAGATGAATGGCGGTAACAACGGGCCTTGCCAGCCACCGAAGAACAGCGTCACCATCAATGCAGAGATGGTCACAATCCCGATGTACTCACCCACGAAGAACAGACCGAACTTCATACCGGAATATTCAATGTGGTAACCATCCGCCAGTTCCTGCTCGGCTTCCGGCTGGTCAAACGGGTGACGGTGACATACCGCCACGCCCGCGATGGCAAAGGTAATAAAACCAAAGAATTGCGGGATAACGTTCCACACATGCGCCTGGCTGTTGACGATGTCGGTCATGTTGAATGAACCGGCCTGCGCCACCACGCCCATCAGGGAAAGCCCGAGGAACACTTCGTAGCTCAGGGTCTGCGCAGAAGCACGCATCGCACCCAGCAACGAGTATTTGTTGTTACTTGACCAGCCCGCAAACAGCACCGCGTAAACCGCCAGACCTGCCATCATCAGGAAGAACAAAATCCCGATGTTCAGGTCGGCAACCACCCAACCCGGACTGACTGGCACAATCGCAAAGGCCAGCAGCAGCGAGGTAAAGGCAATCATCGGTGCCAGGGTAAAGATGACGCGATCCGAGAATTTCGGGATCCAGTCTTCTTTAAAGAACATTTTGATCATGTCCGCAACCAGCTGGAGCGAACCGCCCCAGCCAACACGGTTAGGTCCATAACGGTTCTGGAACAGACCCAGCAGGCGACGTTCGCCAAAGCTCATGAATGCCCCACAGGTGACAACCACCAGCAGGATCACCACCGCTTTGAGGATGGTCAGCAGGATCTCAATCAGTTCCGGTGATATCCAACTCATTGTTGTGCCTCCTTGAGATCCTCAAGATGCGCGCCAGCCAGCACCGGAGCAATGCCGGACATACCCATCGGCAAGCCCACCTGCCCTGCCGTCAGTCCTTCGGCGATTTCAACCGGCAGCGTGACCGTGTTGCCATCGTAACTAAAGGAGACGCGTGTACCTGCGTTCACACCCAACTTCGCGGCATCCGCTGGGTTGAGTTTGATGTACGGCTGCGGCATACGGCTCTGGAAGACCGGAGCACGCTGTGACAATTCATCGCTGCCAAACAGGTGGTAATACGGCGCAATACGCCATTTCCCGTCCTGCGGCTGGAAGCGTGCCGGTACGCTGGTGAAGTAATCCAGACCATTCTCGCTGGTTTCAAACAGACGCACGCCCGGATCGCCAAAGCGCAGTTTGCCGCCCACTTCGTCCTGGAATTTGTTCCACGCCTGCGGGGAGTTCCAGCCCGGTGCCCAGGCAAACGGCACTTGCGAACGGTGCGCGGTCGGCTGGTTGTTACCTTCCATCGAGAAGGTGAACATGGTGTCAATATCCTGCGGCTGACGCGGCTCATGAACGCTGATATTGGCGCGCATGGCGGTACGACCGCTGTAACGGTGCGGTTCACGGGCCAGTTTCTGCCCACGAATACGGAATGTCGCATCCGGCGCAGCATCTTTGATACCTGCCAGTTCCGGGATTTTCGCCACAACAGCGTCAATCACATGGTCGAGCTGCGTCCAGTCCACTTCACGGCTCAGCAGGGTGCTGTGCAGCGAGTGCAGCCAGCGCCAGCTTTCCAGCATGACAGTTTTGCTGTCGTAATAAGCCGGATCGTAAACCTGGAAGAAACGTTGGGCGCGACCTTCATTATTAATTACCGTACCGTCGCTTTCAGCAAAGCTGGCGGCGGAAAGTACCAGATGGGCGTTTTCCATGATCGCTGTACGCTGATGGTCAACCACCATCACCAGCGGTGCTTTAGCCAGCGCAGCATTCACGCGGGTAGCAGAAGCGTGACGATGCAGATCGTTTTCCAACACCACCACCGCGTCGGCGCGTCCGGTTTCCAGTTCGGTTAACGCTTCTTCAAGCGAACCGCCACCCATAATGCCCAGCCCCATGCTGTTGACGGAACGGGCAATCATGGTGATACCGACGTCAGCGCCGCGACCTTTCAGGGCTTTCGCGACGTTAGCCGCCGCCTGAATCACCTCTAAGCTACCGGCGTTCGTCCCGGAGATAATCAACGGTTTCTTCGCACCTGCCAGTGCCTGCACGATGACGTCGATTTTGCTTTGCAGCTCAGGTTCGATACCGTCAACCGCTGGTGCAGAGTTATCCAGCGCATGGGCGATGGCAAAACCTAAACGCGCCTGATCTTCAACCGGTGCGCGGTAAGTCCACGCCGCGATATCATCCAAACGGGTGTCATCAACGTTGGTAACAAACAGCGGATGCTTCGCACGTTGACCGATGTTAAGGATTGCCGCAATCTGCCAGTCAGCCACTTTCTGTGCTGCCGCCATTTCGCGCGCTTTACCTTTCACCGCCTGACGCACTGCCAGCGCGACGCGCGCGCCGGTCTGGGTAACGTCTTCGCCCAGCACCAGTACCGCATCGTAAGATTCGATTTCGCGCAGAGCCGGAGTATAAATGCCGCCTTCACGCAGCACTTTCAGCGCCAGTTGCAGACGTTCCTGCTCACCGTGAGCGATACCGGTGTAGAAGTTTTCTTCGCCCACCAGTTCACGCAGTGCAAAGTTGCTTTCCACGCTGGCACGCGGAGAACCAATACCGATCACTTTCTTCGACTGACGCAGAATATCTGCCGCGCCCTGCATTGCCTGTTCGGCGTTGAGGGTAATGAAATCATCGCCACGACGCTGTACTGGCTGACGCGGACGATCCTTCAGGTTGACGTAACCGTAACCGAAACGACCACGGTCGCAGAGGAAGTAGTGGTTTACCGTACCGTTGTAACGGTTTTCGATACGACGCAGTTCGCCGTAACGTTCACCGGGGCTGATGTTACAGCCGATGGAACATTGCTGGCAGATGCTCGGCGCAAACTGCATATCCCATTTACGGTTGTAACGCTCGGAGTGCGTTTTGTCGGTAAATACGCCGGTCGGGCAAATTTCGACCAGGTTACCGGAAAATTCGCTTTCCAGCGTGCCGTCTTCCGGGCGACCGAAGTAGACGTTGTCGTGCGCGCCATAAACGCCCAGATCTGTACCGTCAGCGTAATCTTTGTAGTAACGCACACAGCGGTAGCAGGCGATGCAGCGGTTCATTTCGTGAGATATGAATGGCCCCAAATCCTGATTACGGTGGGTACGTTTGGTGAAACGGTAGCGACGGAAGCTGTGTCCGGTCATCACGGTCATATCCTGAAGATGGCAGTTACCGCCTTCTTCACATACCGGACAGTCGTGCGGGTGGTTGGTCATTAACCACTCGACCACACTTTCACGGAACTGTTTCGCTTCTTCGTCGTCAATGGAAATAAAGGTGCCATCGGAAGCCGGTGTCATACAGGACATCACCAGGCGACCACGCGTGTCTTCCGCGTTTTGGTATTGCTTCACCGCACACTGGCGGCAAGCACCGACGCTTCCCAGCGCCGGATGCCAGCAAAAGTAAGGAATATCAAGGCCCAGAGACAGACAAGCTTCCAGCAGGTTGTCCGCTCCGTTGACCTCGTATTCTTTGCCGTCTACATGAATTGTAGCCATTAGCATGCTTCCAGTTTTCTCGGTCAGGGACCGAGCGTTAATCGAAATTCGGTTACCAGCGCTCTTTCAGCAGGTTCGGCTGAATCCCATTAATCAAATGGGTATTGCTGAACGGCTGTTTGATTCCCGCCTCAAATTCTTCGCGGAAATATTTGATGGCGCTCTGTAACGGCTCCACTGCACCAGGTGCGTGGGCACAGAAAGTTTTACCCGGGCCTAAGAATCGACACAGTTGCTCAAGTGTTTCAATATCGCCCGGCTGGCCTTCGCCACGCTCCAGCGCACGCAGAATTTTCACGCTCCACGGCAGACCGTCGCGGCACGGCGTACACCAGCCGCAGGACTCACGGGCGAAAAACTCTTCCAGGTTACGCACCAGCGACACCATGTTGATCTCATGGTCAACCGCCATCGCCAGCGCCGTACCCAGACGGCTGCCCGCTTTACCGATACTTTCGAATTCCATCGGCAGATCAAGGTGCGCTTCGGTCAGGAAGTCAGTCCCCGCGCCGCCTGGCTGCCAGGCTTTAAATTTCAGACCATCACGCATACCACCGGCGTAATCTTCGAGGATCTCGCGTGCGGTGGTGCCGAACGGCAGTTCCCACAGTCCCGGATTTTTCACCCGACCGGAGAAGCCCATCAGCTTGGTGCCAGCATCTTTACTTTTCGAGATGTTCTGATACCACTCCACGCCGTTAGCGAGGATCGCCGGAACGTTACACAGGGTTTCGACGTTGTTGACACAGGTCGGTTTGCCCCATACGCCGGAGGTTGCCGGGAAGGGGGGTTTCGAGCGTGGGTTAGCACGACGCCCTTCTAGGGAGTTGATTAACGCTGTTTCTTCCCCGCAGATGTAGCGCCCTGCCCCGGTATGGACGAACAGTTCGAAGTCGAAACCTGTTCCCATAATGTTTTTGCCAAGCAAGCCCGCTTCAGTGGCTTCGGCAATGGCGCGGCGCAGATTTACTGCCGCTTCGATATATTCGCCACGCAGGAAGATGTAGCCACGGTAAGCTTTCAGCGCAAACGCGGAGATGAGCATACCTTCCACCAGCAGGTGCGGCAGTTGCTCCATCAACAGGCGGTCTTTATAGGTGCCCGGCTCCATTTCATCGGCGTTACACAGCAGGTAACGGATGTTCATGGATTCGTCTTTCGGCATCAGGCTCCACTTCAGGCCAGTAGAAAAGCCCGCTCCGCCGCGCCCTTTCAGACCAGCGTCTTTTACCTGATTAACGATTTCGTCCGGAGACAGCCCGGTCAGCGCCTTACGCGCCCCTTCGTAACCGTTTTTGCTGCGGTATTCGTCCAGCCACACTGGCTGTTTGTCATCGCGCAGACGCCAGGTCAGCGGATGCGTTTCGGGAGTACGGATAATGTTTTTCATTTATACCGCTCCAGCAGTTCAGGGATCGCTTCCGGGGTCAGATGCGCGTGAGTGTCCTCATCGATCATCATGTTTGGCCCTTTATCACAGTTCCCCAGGCAGCAAGTTGGCAGCAGCGTAAAGCGGCCATCAAATGTCGTTTGCCCTGGTTTGATGTTCAGCTTTTTCTCGAGCGCCGCCTGAATACCCTGATACCCGTTGATATGACAGACCACGCTGTCGCAATAACGGATCACATGGCGACCAACCGGCTGGCGGAAGATCTGACTGTAGAACGTTGCCACACCTTCGACGTCGCTTGCCGGAATACCCAGCACATCGGCGATCGCGTGGATCGCACCATCCGGCACCCAGCCACGCTGCTTCTGAACGATTTTCAGCGCTTCAATGGACGCCGCACGCGGGTCTTCGTAGTGGTGCATCTCGTGCTCAATCGCTTCACGCTCTGCCGCACTCAGCTCAAAAGCCTCGGTTTGTGGTTGTTGATTCTCGTGCATAATTAGCGGTCCACATCTGACATAACAAAATCGATACTGCCCAGATAAACAATCAGGTCAGACACCAGGCTGCCGCGGATCGCCGCCGGAATTTGCTGCAAATGCGCATAACTCGGCGTGCGGATACGAGTGCGATAACTCATGGTGCTACCGTCGCTGGTCAGGTAGTAACTGTTGATCCCCTTGGTCGCCTCAATCATCTGGAAAGATTCATTGGCAGGCATCACCGGCCCCCACGACACTTGCAGGAAGTGGGTGATCAGGGTTTCGATATGTTGCAGCGTGCGCTCTTTCGGCGGCGGCGTGGTCAGCGGGTGATCCGCTTTGAACGGGCCTTCCGGCATGTTGTTGAGGCACTGCTCAAGAATGCGCAGACTCTGGCGCAGCTCTTCCACTTTCAGCATTACGCGGGTGTAGCAGTCAGAAACACCACCACCAACCGGGATTTCAAAGTCGAAGTTTTCATAGCCAGAATAAGGACGCGCCTTACGCACGTCGAAGTCGATCCCGGTAGCACGCAGGCCCGCGCCAGTGGTGCCCCACTCCAGCGCCTCTTTCGCGCCATAGGCGGCAACGCCCTGGGAACGACCTTTCAGAATGGTATTTTGCAGCGCCGCTTTCTCGTAAGACGCCAGACGTTTCGGCATCCAGTCGAGGAACTCACGCAGCAGGCGATCCCAGCCGCGCGGCAGGTCGTGCGCTACGCCGCCAATACGGAACCACGCCGGGTGCATACGGAAACCCGTGATCGCTTCCACCAGATCGTAAATTTTCTGACGATCGGTAAAGGCGAAGAACACGGGCGTCATTGCGCCGACGTCCTGAATAAAGGTCGAGATGTACAGCAGGTGGCTGTTGATACGGAACAGTTCGGAGAGCATAACGCGAATGACGTTAACGCGATCCGGCACGGTGATCCCGGCCAGTTTCTCTACCGCCAGCACGTAAGGCATTTCGTTAACGCAGCCGCCGAGGTATTCAATACGGTCGGTATACGGAATGTAGCTGTGCCAGGACTGGCGCTCGCCCATTTTCTCCGCACCACGGTGGTGGTAGCCGATGTCTGGTACGCAGTCGACAATCTCTTCGCCGTCGAGTTGTAAAACGATACGGAAAGCCCCGTGCGCCGACGGGTGGTTCGGACCGAGGTTGAGGAACATGAAGTCCTCGTTTTCGGTGCCGCGCTTCATCCCCCACTCTTCCGGTTTGAAGGTCAGGGCTTCCATCTCCAGATCCTGTTTGGCTTTGGTCAGCTCAAACGGCGAGAATTCGGTAGCGCGCGCCGGGTAATCTTTACGCAGCGGGTGACCTTTCCAGGTTTGCGGCATCATGATGCGGCGCAGGTTCGGGTGACCGTCGAAAGTAATGCCAAACAGATCCCAGGTTTCACGCTCATACCAGTTAGCGTTCGGGAACAGTTTGGTGAAGGTCGGTACGTGCAGGTCGTTTTCTGCCAGCGCCACCTTCAGCATGATGTCGCGGTTACGATCGATAGAAATCAGATGGTAGAAAACGGAAAAATCCGCGGCAGGTAACCCTTCGCGGTGTGTGCGCAGACGTTCGTCCATGCCGTGTAAGTCAAACAGCATGACGTAAGGTTTCGGCAGTTTCTTTAAGAAATCGCCAACTTCCAGTAATTGTTCACGCTTGATCCACACAACGGGAACCCCGGTGCGAGTCGCCTGAACAGTAAAGGCATCCGGCCCAAAACGGTTGCGCAGTTCGCCAATTACCGGATCATCAAGATGATCGCGGGTCTGCCAGGCGGGTTCTTGCGCGGTTAAGTCGGTCATATTGTTCACCATTGCAAATGGTCCGTGGTGACTGTCGGCGCAGTAAGCTTCGCGAAATAGATTTAGGAATAAGCGAAGAAAAATCCCTTTGCCGACAGGCGCAAATTAAATCTCGTCAGGTGTACGCAGGTTGGTTACGGCAATGCGTTCACCGCGCTTGCGTTCGCGCTCTGATTGCATATTGGCGCGATAAACGCCCTGATCGCCAACCACCCAGGAGAGCGGACGACGTTCTTTGCCGATAGATTCCTGCAACAGCATCAGTGCCTGCATGTACGCTTCAGGACGCGGCGGGCAGCCCGGGATATACACATCAACCGGGATGAATTTATCGACGCCCTGCACAACGGAATAAATATCGTACATACCACCAGAGTTGGCACAGGCACCCATTGAGATAACCCATTTTGGTTCCAGCATCTGGTCATACAGACGCTGAATAACCGGTGCCATTTTGGTAAAGCAGGTTCCTGCAACCACCATCAGGTCAGCCTGACGCGGCGAAGCACGCAATACTTCTGCGCCAAAACGCGCCACGTCATGCACCGCGGTAAACGAAGTCACCATCTCAACGTAACAGCAGGAAAGACCGAAGTTATACGGCCAAATTGAGTTTTTACGACCCCAGTTAACCATGTCATTGAGCTTGCCCATAAACACGTTTTTGTTAACTTCTTGCTCCAGAGGGTCGGTTACGATCTCCTGCTTTTGCAGGGGGTAACGGTCGTTCTCACCGTTGGGATCTATGCGGGTGAGCGTATAATCCATCTTAATGCCTCGCGGTTAGCGTTGACGATTAGCGATACTGTTCGTTTCCGGGTTCATACGCTCGCGGCGTGAACGCGCGGGCGTCCAGTCCAGCGCGCCAATACGCACCAGATAAACCAGACCTGCCAGTAACACAAAAATAAAAATTGCAGCTTCCACAAAGCCTACCCAGCCGCTTTCGCGGATAGAGGTTGACCATGCGAACAGATACAGCGCTTCAACGTCGAAGATAACGAAGAACATGGCCACCAGATAAAACTTGGCGGACAGGCGTAAGCGGGCGGAGCCGACCGAGTCGATACCGGATTCAAACGGCACGTTTTTCGACCTCGCGCGTGCGCGACCGCCTAAAAACCAACCACCTACCAGCATTAGGCAACACAGGCCAATGGCAACGATAAGAAAGATAGCGAATGCCCAGTGATGAGCGATGACTTCAGTGGATGTTGACATACTCATTGCTTACTCATCAAAAGTAGCGCCAGATTCACTGCTCTTCACGGCAGATGGACGCCACATCGATTCATGGGGAGGAATAAAAAAACCTTACAATCACTGTAGAAATTCTTTTATACAGCTAATTGATGTGGTCTTTTACTCCTTTCTATAACCTTTTGTCAACTTTAACAAAAGTTTCTTCACATTAGTTTACATAATATCAACACCATTAGCATTTAATGCCCTTTCACCCCAGATCCTTGACGACTCCAGGATAATTAGATGTTGTTGAATCGTGTCCGTTGTGAAGCAATGGAAAAAATACGGGTCTATTTTGACAGGAATTTGTGTCGATTCCTCCCCCCAAAAGAGAGTATTTTCTTGATCTGTGACACGCTTTTGTCATTCCATAACAAAAACGCAGCAACAAATTTACGTATTTTTTAACATCATTGTAGCAGGTGATTTTTTTCAGGCGATTATTTGTGCGTTCGGGACGTGAATCTCTGGTGATTGAAAAATGAACAGTTTTGTACGTTCTGCACTATGCGAGGAAGGATTTTTACTAAAAAAAAGCCGCTGGGGTTTAAAACACCCCCAGCGGCTCGTTTTTTACACTATTGTCTCAGGAATTATCTATCGTCCGTCGATTACTCGATATCCCTTTCAATCAACAATGAATCATCCCCTTCCGGAGCAGACATTGGGCTGTATTGCCACGGATTATGGTAGCTCTCCATCGCCTGATAGATCACCTGGGCCAGCTCATTATTACTGGACGGGTCATAGCACAGCAAATATTCGGTATCAGGTAGCGGCGGTAAGCCATCTACTCCACTCAGCACACGCAGGTCCGGGCTCATCATCTCAACCGGCCTTGCCGTCACGCCAAGACCGGCTTTCACTGCCGCACGAACGGCCGGAAGCGTCGAGGCGACATAAGCCAGTCGCCATGGAATATCTGCTTTATTAAGCGTTGCCAGCACCATATCGCGAAACGGACTTGGATCATCCAGCAATACAAGAGGGATCGGCTCGCCTTTTTGCAATACGTATTCCGCTGCGCAGTACCAGTGTGTTGGCGAGGTACGCAGGTTCAATGCCTTAAACGCTGAAGGACGATGGGTGGTTACCATCAAATCCACTTCCTGGGATTCCAGCATTTCTGCCATATAGGCATTACGTTTAACGCGGACATCCAGCGCTAATTTCGGATAAACCGAACTCACGCGATTTAACAGGAAAGGTAAGATCGTATCGGCAGATTCATCTGAAGCACCGATAGTTAACACGCCCTGAAGATTACTGAACATTAATGATGAGCAGGCCTCATCATTAAAACGCAGGATTTTCCTGGCGTAACCAAGAAGTTGAATGCCATGTTCAGTTAACAGTTTGTTGCGACCGTGACGAGCGAACAGTTCTTTCCCAACGAGTTGTTCCAGACGCTGCATTTGCTGACTTACGGCGGACTGAGTACGACACACAGCGGCAGCTGCGGCAGCAAAAGTGTTCAGATCGGCAACAGCAACAAATGTTCTCAGCAGATCGAGGTCGAGGTTAATTATCGGACGATTTGCACTTATCATATATTATCACTTACTGGCGGCTCATACTGAGCTGGTTAATGCTGTGCACACACAAACAAGCAATTCCATTTGTAATGTGCCTCCCTGGCAGTTTCATCCGGAACCCGGACGAAAGTAAAAATGCATATGAGTTGCACTAAAAAAGCGACTCACATTGTTCCGTTATAATGCCTGAAGTAGATCACAGAATATATCTTCAGGGATCGCATATCTATTAAGTTACTCACTCTTTTCTATTTATGACATGCGCGTGTTTGTATAAATGTAAATGTGAGTCCTTGTTCCACTCTCGTGCAGCATCGCTGGTCATACGCGAACACGTACAAACAGCAATGGTGAGGCGGCATCAAGAGCAGGGATCCGTCATTTATGCGAGCATTTTACCCCAAAAACCTTTTATTTATAAGGGCCATTGCGAATCATCTGATGCAAAGTTATGTTATGTTAGGCAAAGTAATCTTCTATTATTAATAAGCACATCAAAACCTTTTTGAATATTAAATAATAATTAATTAGCATCATCCTCATTCATTAATTCCGCTTAACAATAGTTTCACACCTTGCCCCATTACGACACCTCGGAAATCATCACGCTGTTAAACTCTCCGTAATGCGGAAATATCATCATCGCGTTTCATTAGTGAATTCTTAAATGAGGCATTTTCACACAATTATCTTACAGATAAAAAAACCAGACTTACAATTAAGAATCAGAACAATTCACTATATAACATTGCATGTAAAGCATATACACCTCATTATTTTGTCATCATTAAGTTATTAACAGCACAATCGAGCCTTCCCCTCTGGCAAAATCTTATTCTGCAGACCTTCAAAACACCGTCCTGGGGGAGTACATTGTTCTAAGCTGACTTCCACGGCAGGGAGTGGCGATAACAGCAAAAAAGGTCAAGATTCATGTCCCCCATTGAAAAATCCAGCAAATTAGAGAATGTCTGTTATGACATCCGTGGTCCGGTGCTGAAAGAAGCAAAACGCCTGGAAGAAGAAGGTAACAAGGTACTGAAACTGAACATCGGCAACCCAGCCCCGTTCGGTTTTGACGCGCCAGATGAAATCCTCGTTGACGTGATACGCAACCTGCCTACCGCTCAAGGGTATTGCGATTCCAAAGGTCTTTACTCCGCGCGTAAAGCCATCATGCAGCACTACCAGGCTCGTGGCATGCGTGATGTTACCGTGGAAGATATTTACATCGGCAATGGTGTATCGGAGCTTATCGTTCAGGCAATGCAGGCATTGCTGAACAGCGGGGACGAAATGTTGGTTCCTGCACCAGATTACCCACTATGGACCGCGGCGGTTTCGCTTTCCAGCGGTAAAGCGGTGCATTATCTTTGCGATGAATCCTCTGACTGGTTCCCGGACCTCGATGATATTCGCGCTAAAATTACGCCTCGTACGCGTGGGATCGTTATTATCAACCCAAATAACCCAACCGGCGCGGTATATTCCAAAGAGCTTTTAATGGAGATTGTGGAGATTGCACGTCAGCATAATCTCATTATCTTCGCCGATGAAATTTATGACAAAATTCTTTACGACGACGCTGAGCATCACTCAATTGCGCCGCTGGCACCTGACCTGCTGACCATTACCTTTAACGGACTGTCGAAAACGTACCGCGTTGCAGGCTTCCGTCAGGGGTGGATGGTGTTGAACGGGCCGAAAAAACACGCCAAAGGCTACATCGAAGGTCTGGAAATGCTGGCTTCAATGCGCCTGTGTGCTAACGTTCCTGCGCAACACGCCATTCAGACCGCGCTGGGTGGTTATCAGAGCATCAGTGAATTTATTACCCCTGGCGGTCGTCTTTATGAGCAGCGTAACCGCGCGTGGGAACTGATCAACGATATTCCGGGCGTTTCCTGCGTGAAACCTCGTGGTGCGCTGTATATGTTCCCGAAAATCGACGCCAAACGCTTTAACATTCACGACGATCAGAAAATGGTGCTGGATTTCCTGTTGCAGGAAAAAGTTCTGTTGGTGCAAGGGACGGCATTCAACTGGCCGTGGCCGGATCACTTCCGCATTGTCACGCTACCGCGTGTCGATGATATCGAGCTGTCTTTGAGCAAGTTCGCGCGTTTCCTTTCTGGTTATCATCAGCTGTAATCTTAATTTCACTGCCGGAGATTGCATCCGGCAGCGTTATCCCGCCACAATGACCTGATGATGTCATCATACGTAAGGTCACTATGAAACAGAGCCATTTTTTTGCCCATCTCTCCCGCCTGAAACTCATTAACCGCTGGCCGCTAATGCGCAACGTGCTGACGGAAAATGTGTCCGAACACAGTTTGCAGGTAGCGATGGTCGCCCATTCGCTGGCAGCTATCAAAAATCGAAAATTTGGCGGTAATGTCAACGCCGAACGTATCGCTTTACTGGCGATGTACCACGATGCCTCAGAAGTGCCACCGGCGATCTCCCTACTCCGGTGAAATACTTCAATTCGCAAATCGCTCAGGAGTACAAGGCTATTGAAAAAATCGCTCAGCAAAAACTGGTCGATATGGTTCCGGAAGAGCTGCGGGATATCTTTGCGCCGTTAATTGACGAGCATGCATATAGCGATGAAGAAAAATCGCTGGTGAAACAGGCAGATGCACTGTGTGCATATCTGAAATGTCTGGAAGAACTCGCGGCCGGAAATAATGAATTCTTGCTGGCAAAAACGCGACTGGAAGCGACGCTTGAAGCGCGTCGCAGCCAGGAGATGGACTACTTCATGGAAGTATTTGTTCCCAGCTTCCATCTTTCGCTCGATGAGATTAGCCAGGATTCACCGCTGTAAGCAGCCGGAGTCTGCGTCGCATCAGGCAATAAGCGCCGGATGCGACATCAGGCTCTTGTCAAAACGGAAACAGCATCGGGATCATCACCACACAAACCGCCATCACGATAATGGTGAACGGTACCCCCAACTTCACAAAGTCACTGAAGCTGTAATTTCCCGGACCTAAAACCAGTGTGTTAACAGGTGAAGAAACCGGTGTCATAAAGGCGGCGGATGCTGCCATCGCCACGACCATCGCGAATGGATAAGGCGACACCCCCATCGTTTTGGCAGCAGCCAGCGCAATCGGAGCCATCAACACCGCCGTCGCGGTATTAGAGATAAATAGCCCAATAACCGCCGACAAGACAAACAAACACCCCAGCATCATATGTGGCCCGTAACCACCGCCAATGTCCATCAGCCCTTTCACCGCCAGCGCGACACCTCCCGTTTTCTGTAATGCCACAGCAAACGGCATCATCCCAACGATCAAAATAATGCTCGGCCAGTGAATGGATTTATAGGCGCTTTCAGCATCTATACAGCGGAATTTCCCCATCAGCAGGCAGGCGATGATAGCGGCAACAGGATTAGGAATTTCATCTGTCAGCATTAACGCCACCATTAGCACCAGACAGAAAATGGCATGGGGTGCCTGGCTGTGCGCGGGCGATACTTCACTCACCTCTTCCGGTAAGTTCAGCGCTACGAAGTCGCGGCCCTGTTTGGCCAGCATACCGATCAGTTTCCAGTTACCCACAACCAGGATGATATCGCCCAGCAGCAGAGGCTCATCCGCCAGCGAACCTTCCAGCGCCACGCCATTGCGCTTTAGCCCCACCACATTCAGTCCGTAGCGGGTACGAAAACCAATTTCGCGCACCGATTTACCAATCAGTTCTGACTCAGGAATTAATGAAATCTCTGCCATGCCCACATCAAGGGCCTGGTCAGAAAAATACTCGCCGCGCAGTACCATCGGCTCCAGCAATTGCTCACTACAAAATTGCCGGAGATCGACATCAGCCGCAGACATATCAATAAGCAAAACGTCACGCGCGCGAAATTCAGAAACCCCATTAACGTTCACGATAACGCGACGAAAACGCCGCCAGCGTTCAACACCGATGACGTTAGCGCCATAACGCTCACGTAATTTGAGATCATCCAGCCGTTGACCAATCATTGGCGATCCGGGGCGAATAGCCAGACGTCGCGCACGCCCGGTCAGTCGATATTCACGGATAAGATCGCGAAAGGTTCGACGCGTCCAGCCTTCGCGCTGCGGGGTCTGGGTATCCCCTTTCAGCATGAAACGCATCACTAACATATACAAAATACCCAGCACCAGCACGACCAGGCCAACAGGTGTTACGCTAAAGAAACTGAAGCCGTGATAGCCTTCACGCAGCAATTCACTGTTGACTACCAGGTTCGGCGGCGTCGCCACCAGCGTCATCATGCCGCTAATCAGCCCGGCAAAACTTAACGGCATCATCAGACGTGACGGCGAAGTTTGCATACGCATGGCAACGCTTAACACCACGGGAATAAAGATAGCGACAACGCCGGTTGAACTCATAAACGCGCCAAGCCCCGCGACGGTCAGCATCAACAAAACCAACATTTTGATTTCACTGTTGCCCGCCACTTTGACCAGCCATGTTCCCATTACGGTGGCAACACCGGTACGGACCAAACCATCGCCAATAATAAACAAGGCGGCAATCAGGACAACGTTAGGATCAGAAAAGCCGGAAAATACTTCGGGGACCGTCAGCGTTCCGCTTAATGCAAACGCGACAATAACAAACAAAGCGACCGCATCCATACGCACTCTGCCCGTCGCAAACAAGACGATGGCAACGGCCAGTAATGAAAGAACCCAAATCAATTCACCGTTCACAACTTATCCTTGTTAATTGAGGGGGATGACTTGATTCTGCCATAAAAAAGCCCCGACGAGACGGGGCTAAATCATGATGAACCGCCCCGGGTTTCCTGGAGAGTGTTTTATCTGTGAACTCAGGCTGCCAGATCATCGTTTCCGATGGAAGCATAATAAGCTTTTTCTGCTTCTGCCGGAGGGATGTGGCCCAGCCTTTCCAGCAATCGTCGATTATTATACCAGTCCACCCACGTGAGTGTGGCCAGTTCCACTTCTGCACGGTTTTTCCAGCTCTTACGGTGTATTACCTCCGCTTTGTAAAGACCATTGATGCTCTCCGCCATCGCGTTGTCATACGAGTCGCCTGTACTTCCTGTTGATGCCAGTAATCCGGCTTCCTTAAGCCGCTGTGTGTAGGCCAGCGATACATACTGAGAACCTTT